>CAYZGA010000045.1:0-17900 GCA_964477945.1 uncultured Halobacteriales archaeon | reverse complement strand
CGACGAGGGCAAAGACCAGGTGACCGTCGAACTGTACGAGGCGACGGTCCCGATTCCGGTGACGGTGCGAGGCGACCAGATTCGCGTGCTCGACTCCGACGAGCGGTGACCGCCGACCGGGACCACACCGTCGGGTGCCGGTGACCGACAGCGATGGATTACCTGTTCCGTCACGAGGGGTGGTCCCGTCACGGGCCGATCACGGTCAGGGGTCGGGCCTTCGACGGCGAGACGTTGCTCTCCGGCGAGCAACTGGCCCGGCGGTTCGCCGACGCAGTCGGACCAGGGGACGCGACAGACCCGGCCCGACTCGCGACTGTCGCGGCGGCTCTCGCGGGGTTCTACGCCGCAGTTGTCGACCCACCGGAGGGGGACCCGTGTCTGGTGGCCGACGGCGCACGCTCGGTTCCGCTGTACTACAGCGCCGACGGGACGGTGGTGAGCGACGACGGAGCGCGCGTCGCACGGGCGACAGGAGCAGAGCGCAACCCCGTCACCGCCTCGGAGTTCCTGTTGACCCGGTACGTCACCGGACCGGACACCGTCTGGCGCGGCGTCCACTCGACGCAGGCCGGCGAGGTGGTGCGACTCGCCGACCCGCCCGAGCGCCGGACCTACCGGGCGTACTGGCCCGCCGACCAGCCGTCAACGTCGGACCCGCGGGCGGTGCTGGCGCGGGGGTTCGAGCGCGCGCTCGACAGACTGCTGGCCGTCGCCGGTGACCGGCGGGTCGTCGTACCGCTATCCGGCGGCTACGACTCGCGGTTGCTGGTGGCGGGACTGGTCGAGCGCGGCCACCCGGTCACGGTGTTCACCTTCGGACGGCCCGGACACCCGGACGTCGAGGTGAGCCGCGAGGTGGCGGCCCGTCTCGGCGTCGACTGGGAACTCGTCGCGTACGACCCGGTCGACTGGCGGGCGTGGTACCACGGCCCGGGAGCGACCCTCCGCGACCGGGCGGCCGGCGGTGACGCGCTCCCCTTTGTCGCGGCACACCCCGCGGTCCGGCGACTGCTCAACGCCGGTCGGGTGCCCGCGGACGCACTCTGGTGTCCCGGTCACACCGTCGCCACACCCGGCGAGCGACTCCCGCTGTTCGCCGGCGAGTCGGCCGATACCGGCCGGTCGTTCGACTGTCTCCCGGCGGTCGCGGCCGACGACGACCCGGCAGGCCGCGAGCGAATCGACCCGACTGTCGACGCACTGGTCGAGCACGTGCTCGACAGTCACTACACGCTCTGGGAGTGGGACGACCCCACCTTCGAGACGGCCGCCCGCGAGCGGGTCCGGCGGGGCCTGTTGGGCGGGTGGACCGGGACTCTCGACCCGGAGACGGCCGCGGCGGCCTACGAGCGCTGGGAGTGGCGCGGCCGGATGACCACGTTCACCACCGGCGACCTCCGGGGGTACGAGGCCGCCGGTGTCGACTGGTGGCTCCCGCTGTGGGACCCGGCGTACGTCCGTGCCTGGGAGCGCCTCGGGGTCGCCGACCGGCGCGGCAAGCGGGCCCACGCCGCCCTCGCCGTCGAGCGGTACCGCCGCGTCGCCGACGTTCCCGCCGACCGTGCAGGTGTGACCGACCGGACACTCTCCCCGGTCGACCGCCTCTGTGCGCGGGCCCGGTACACCCCAGCCCGGACGGCCACCGCAACCGGCACCGAGTGGGAGCCACCCTTTCTCGCCCCCCGGTCGGCCTGGCGCTCCCCCGGGTCGCACCCGCTGGCCTGGTACGGTGCCGTCGACCCGGCACTGCTCGACCGACTCCCCGAGGACCGCTCGCTGTACGCGCTCCGCACGCTCGCCGCCATCCGCGACATCGACCTGTCGGACCCGTCGGCACCCGTCCCGACCGGGAGCACAGTCGACCTGCCGACCGACGACACCTGATATCTCGGCACCGACCCGGCCTGTCCGCGAGCGCCACACTCGACCCCCCGGCGGTCCCCTCGACACCTGTCCGACGCCCTGGAACCGCACGGCTTACGTATTACCGGGTGAAACAACCGGGTAATGAGACGGCGAGCGTTTCTCGCGACGGCGGCAGGTGGGCTGGCGCTGACCGCCGGTTGCACGGTGTCACAGACCGACGACGACGGGGGCGAGACGGCGGACATCGCACCGCCCGAGGAGCGTGCCGAGATGGACTTCTCGGGGGAGACACTGCGTGTTGGCACGTACAGTTCCTTTGTCGACGCGCCGAGTGACAGCCCCGGCGTGTGGATACAGGAGGAGTTCGAGGAGCGCTACGACGTGACCTTCGAGTGGGACACGCCCGAGCAGGGGCTGACCCACTACGTCGAGCGTCACAACGAGGGTGTCGACATCGACGCGGAGGTGTATCTGGGTGTCCGCCCGCAGAACCTCGCCCGCGCCGACCCGAACATCGACGGACAGCTGTTTGCCGAGTCGGACACGGACCTGCTACGGCGCGGCGAGGATATCGGTGACGAGTTTTTCTTCGACCCGCAGGGCCGGGCGGTGCCAACCTTCCTGTCACACTGTGCCATCGTCTACGACGGCCGCAAGCTGACGGCACCCGAGACGTTCGAGGACCTCACCGACGAGGAGTACTCGGACCTGGTGATCCCGAACCCGGCCCGCGGGACCACCGGGCTGCTCTTTTTGCTGTGGACAATCGACCGGTTCGGCGAGGACGGCTATCTCGGGTACTGGCAGGACCTCGTCGACAACGGCGCGACCATCATAGACTCCTGGGACGATACCTACACCCAGTTCCAGGAGGGGGAGACACCGATTATCGTCTCGTACTCGAACGACCGCGTGTTCGCACAGCGGTTCGGCAACGACCTCGACAAGCACCGTGTCGCGCTCCTGAACGACCAGGGGTACGCGAACCTGGCGGGGATGGCCCGCTTTGCCGACGGCACGAAGGGCGACCTCGCATACGAGTTCATGGACTTCGTGCTCGACCCCGAGGTGCAGTCGATTATCGCGGAGCGCAACGTCACCGGCCCGGTCAACGTGACCGCCAACTCGCCCGAGGTGTTCCAGGAGTTTGCCAGACAGCCCGAGGAGTCGGTCTTTTTCGGCTACGACGAGCTTAACGGGGAGATCGGCGGCTGGGTCGACGAGTGGAGCCGCGGGATTGCGAGCGGCCGGTGAGCCCGGATGAGCGCCGACGGGTCGCCGGACGACCGCGGCGCGACCGCAACTGATGGAGGGAGCGGGAGCCGCGCCCGGTGGTTGCCCGGAGCCATCGCACGCCTGCTGCCCGCCACCGTGGCCGCTCTCACCGCGGTGCTCCTGCTCGTGGTGTTTTACTACCCGGTGGCGACGGTGCTCGTCGAGGCGGTTGTCGTCGAGGGAACGGCGACGCTGTCGGTGTTCGTGGATGTCCTGCAGGACCCGTTTTACCTCGGGACACTCGGGCGACTGTTCGCGGGCGAGTCACCGGTCGCGGTCGCGGGTGACGTGCTGACCGGCGACTACCAACTGGGTATCGTCGGGTTCACGGCCTACCAGGCGGTGCTGTCGACACTGCTGAGTCTCGCGCTCGGCCTGCCGGCGGCGTACGTGCTTGCCCGCTACGAGTTCCCCGGTCGGGGCGTAATTCGCTCGCTGACGGTCCTGCCCTTCGTGTTGCCGTCGATAATGGTCGCGGTTGGCTTTGTCGCCACGTTCGGCAGTAACGGCACGGTCAACGACATCCTCGCGCTGGTCGGGCTCGGCCCGGTCGACCTGTTGTTCTCGCTGGAGCTGGTGCTGGTCGCACACGCCTTCTACAACGCGCCACTCGTGGCCCGCATCACCACCGCCGCCTGGGAGTCTGTCGACGCGGACGCCGTCGAGACCGCCCGGAGTCTCGGTGCCAGCCCGCGCCGGGCCTTTCTCGACGTGGTCGCGCCGCAACTGCTGCCGGCCGTGCTGATGAGTGCGGCACTCACCTTCGTGTTTACCTTCGGTACGTTCCCGATTGTCCTCGCACTCGGGGGGTTCCAGCTCGCCACCGTCGAGGTGTTCGTCTTCCAGCTGGTCCAGGACCTGAGCTACGCCGAGGCGGCCGCGCTGGCGCTGGTCGAACTGGCGATAACGCTCGGCGTGCTGTACGGCTACCTCCGGTTCGAGGCGCGCCAGCAGGCCAGTACGCGGGACATCCGCCCGCTCCCCCGGCGACCGCTCCGTCCGCCGTCAGTGTCGGTTCGGGCACTGCTCCCCCGGGCGGGGATCGCCCTCTACGCGCTCGTCGCGCTGGTGGTGTTCGTCCTGCCGGTCGCGAGTATGATACAGGCGAGTCTCACCGACGCCGGCGGGGTGACCCTCGAGAACTACCGGTTCCTGCTGGAGCGCCAGGCCGAGGGGGCGTCGTTCCAGGTCCGGCCCTGGCCGGCGGTCCGCAACTCGCTGCTGTTCGGCGTCGGCTCACTGCTGGTCGCGCTCCCGATGGGCGTGACCGTTGCGGTGCTGACGACCCGGTCGTACCGGGGCCGGAAACTCGTCGACGCGGTGGCGATGGCACCGCTCGCTGTCTCCGGTATCGTCGTCGGACTCGGCCTGTTGCGCGGGCTGGTGTTCGGGGTTGAACTCGCGGGCTGGCGGGTCACCGTCGGCGGCGGAGCCGCTATCGTCGCCGCCCACGCCGTCGCGGCCTACCCGTTTGTCGTCCGGACGGTTGCCCCTGGGCTGGAACAGGTCGACGACACGCTCGTCGAGTCCGCGCGTGCGCTCGGGGCAACCCGCGCCCGCGCACTGGTCGACATCGAGTTGCCCCTCATCTGGCCGGGTGTCGTCGCGGGTGCGGCGTTTGCCTTTGCCATCTCGATGGGTGAGTTCTCCGCGACGGTGGTGCTCGCCGAGGGGACCGACCAGTTCACGATGCCGATTGCCATCGAACGGTTCATCGGTCGCCGACTCGGACCTGCCACCGCGATGGGTGTTGTCCTGCTCGCGGTAACGAGTGTGAGTTTCCTCGTCATCGAGCGCATCGGGGGTGGCTACCGTGGCGGACTCTGAGCCACCCGGCCGACGCCGCGAGGACCCGTCCGCGGGTCCCCCCGTGGTCGAACTCGACGGGGTCACCCGCAGGTACGCCGAGACAACCGCCGTCGAGGATGTCTCGGTCGCTGTCCGCGAGGGGGAGTTTTTCACACTGGTCGGTCCATCGGGCTGTGGCAAGACCACGACACTCCGGCTCGTCGGCGGGTTCGACGCGCCCACCGCCGGCACGGTCAGACTCGCCGGCACAGATGTCGCCGGGGTCCCCCCCGAGGACCGCGATGTCGGTGTTGTCTTCCAGAACTACGCGCTCTTTCCCACCATGACCGTCGCGGAGAACGTCGCCTACGGGTTGCGCTTCTCCGACCCGCCGGGCGGCGGGTCCACCGACGAGCGGGTCACCGGACTCCTGGAACTGGTCGACCTCGCGGGGTTCGGTGACCGTGACCCGGCCGAACTCTCCGGCGGACAGCGCCAACGGGTCGCGCTCGCCCGTGCCCTCGCCCCCGGACCGCGCGTCCTCCTGCTCGACGAACCGATGAGCGCGCTCGACGCCAGGTTGCGCGAGCAACTGCGGGTGCAACTGCGCTCCATCCAGACCGACCTCGACATCACGACGGTGTATGTCACCCACGACCAGGAGGAGGCGCTTGCTGTCTCCGACCGGGTGGCGGTCATGCGCTCGGGCCGGGTCGAACAGGTCGGGCGACCCCGCGAGGTGTACCGGCGACCGGCCACCCGCTTCGTCGCGGCGTTTCTCGGTGACAACAACGTCCTCGCGGGCGAGGTGCGCGGGGTCTCCGATACCGCCACCGGTGACACCCGGGTGTCCGTGCGGGTCGACGGAACGGGTCTCACGGTTGTCACGAACGGCGACGGTCACCGTCGACCCGCGCCGGGTGACCGTCTCACACTCTGTGTCCGCCCCGAGGGGCTGGTGGTCGACGGCACGACGAACACGCTGACCGCCACCGTCGAGAGCACGGAGTTTCTCGGTGAGACCACCCGCGCACACCTCGACTGGAACGGGACGACACTGCTTGCACGCACCGCTGTCCCGCTCTCCGGAACGGTCACGCTCGGGTTCGACCCCCGTGACGCCCACGTTGTCACCGTCGAGTGATGCGGAGCGCGCTCGCCCGTTCCGGCGGAAGACGACCACCCCGTCGTCGTGTGGTCCGTCGAGCATCCGGTCGACCGGCGGCGACTCGCGGTGAACTCACGACACACCCCAACAGTGATAGGACCCCGCTACGTACTGTCTACAGATGAGGAGGATAGAGCGGTACGGTCACACTGTTGACCGGCAGGGGCGGTGGTGTGTGGACCGAGAGCGGGCCGAACGGGGGTGTTTCACGCGTGGTCCGTGACACGGTTTCGCTCCCCTCGTTCGGGGTTGTCTCGGCGGTCAAGGCGGGGGCGTTCTGGGGTGCTATCCTGCTTCCGTTCGTCTATCTCCCGATACTCGCCACCGGGCTCGACAGTCTGCTCGACCACCTGCTGTTTGTCTCCTTGCTCTCGCTGAACGTCGTGTTGCTCGTCGTCGGTCACACACACCGGACGTGAGGAAAGGTTGATTGGCGGGCCGTCCAACAGCCCGAATATGAGCGAGGAGACCCTGTTCACCCGCATCGTCGAGGGCGAGATTCCGAGCGACACCGTCTACGAGGACGAGACCACCTACGCGTTTCTCGACGCCAACCCGCTGGCCCCGGGACACACGCTGGTCATCCCGAAAGAACCCTACGAGCGACTGAACGACATGCCCGGCGAGGAGGCCGCGGCGGTGTTCAGTGTGCTCGGCGACATCGCCGCGGCCGTCGAGGACGCCGTCGACGCGCCGGCCACGACCATCGCTCTCAACAACGGTGAGGCCGCCGGCCAGGAGGTCCCGCACGTCCACTGGCACGTTATCCCCCAGTTCGAGGACGACACCGCCCGTCCAATCCACGCGCTGTTCGACGGGGCGGACCTCTCGGACGAGGAGCGAGCCGAACTTGCCGGGCGCATCCGCGAGCGGTGGTAGCCTTCTTGTACGATGGCGCGCCAGACCCCGTATGACGACGCTCGCACTCGTCGGCGCGGCGGGCGGGGTCGGGACGACACGGCTGACCGTCGAGTCCGCGGCGACGCTCGCCCGGGCCGGTCGTGACGTGGCCGTGTTCGACGCGGCGTTTGCCACCCAGGGGCTCGCCGTCTCGCTGGACATCCCCGTCGACGCCGACGCCACGGCGCTGTGTACCGGCGAGGCCAGCCTCGACGAATCGCTCTCGGAGTACCCCGTCGACCTCCCGGGTCGACTTGCGGTCTGTCCGGCGCAGGCAGGGTTCGAGCGACTCGCGCGTGCGAAGACGCCGGCCGCGGCAGAGCGTCTCGGCGACAGCATCGCGGCCGCCTCGCTCGCTCACGACGTCGTTCTGGTGGATGTCCCGCCGGTCGCCGCGAACCAGGCACTCGCGGCCGTCGAGGCGGTCGAGACGGTCGGTCTGGTGACCACCGACAGCGAACGGGGCGCGCGTGCGCTGGCCCGGGGACGCGAGCGACTGGCCGAGGTCGGTACGGCCCCCGATGCCGTCGTCGCCAACCGCGCCGACGCGGGACACATCGACGCAGACTACACTGTCCCCGTCACCGAGGCTTGCGCCCCGGATGCGTGTCCGGTGTGTGCCGCCCCCGACGGTGCGGCACCGTTCGCCGCGGCGGTCGCAGGGACCGTCGAGGGACTGCTCGATCTCTCGCTGGGGCTCACGTTCGACCAGGGCGTGCTCACGCGACTTGTCACCTGAGTCCCGGCCTGCTCTGTCGACGCCCGTGGGACCGACGCGGTTTTGACCGCCCCGTTCCAACCGCGGGCGTGACCTCGGTGGAGGACTGGACCGGCGCGCTCGCCCGCGAGGGGGAACTCACACCGGCCCTCGTCGAGCGTATCACCGCCGCTCACGGCGACCGTGGCCGGCGGGCAATCGAGGCTGTCGGGGAGCAACGGGTCAAAAACTACCGCGATTTCACCGTCGTCGTCGGCTACGAGGCCGAGTACGTCGTCGAGGACGACGGCTGCACCTGCAAGGACGCCGAGTACAACCTCGACAGCGAGGACCCGGACCAGCTCTGCTGGCACGCTATCGCGGTCCGTATCGCCCGCGCCATCGACGCCACCGACGACCACGACATGTGGTACTCCGACGTCCACGAGTTCCTGTAGTCACAGGCTCTTCCAGGCCTCGTCGAGGGTGTTCGTGACCTCGGTGCGTTCCTCTACCTCGACCGAGAGCGCACCCTCGAAGTTCACCCGGACCCCGTCGACGTTCCGCCGGTAGACCTTGATACGCCGGCGCTCGTCGGACAGCACGTTGTCGTGCAACTCGAGCAGGTTGTGCTCGGTGAGTTCGTCGATACGGCGGTAACAGGTCGCGATGGGGATGTCGAGCGTCTCGCTCAACTCCTGTGCTGACTGTGGCTCGTCCGTTGCGTCGAGAATCTCCGCGCTGTACTTGTTCCCTAACGCCTGGAGCAACTCGACCGATGACATCCGTTATCAAATAATAAACTGGCACGCCAATAAACCTGTTGGGTTCCGGTGGTCGTACCCGCACGACAGCGGCGGACTCGACGCCTGTACGCCGACCCGTGACCCCGTTGGCAACCGTGGCCGACGAACCCGATTCTTCAGTATCAGTATTGATATCCGTACTGACACCTCGTCCGCGCAGTGTTCATATCGGTGATTCGTCCTCGTTCAGCATCGAGAACGCACTGGCGTTCTCGTAGACGGTGATCCCGCCCTGTGATATCTCCATCGGGAAGATATCGGTCTGGACGTCCTTCTTGCGCATCTTTGCAACCCAGATGTAGCGGTTGACGCCGGTGTCGGTAGGGGTCTGCAGGAGGAAGATATTCCCGTCAGTCAGGAAGTTCTCCATGTTGATATCCTTCTTCGGGAACGCGGCCTCCTGTTCGGTGGTCATCAGTGTCGTGAGACCGTTCTCGGCGAGGATATCGAGGAACTTGAGCAGATACGTACGGCGTTCACGCTCCTCATCGAAGAAGAGACCGAACATGCTCAGCGAGTCGAGCACGAGTCGTCTGTAGTCGTTACCGTCGAGTTCCTCGAGCAGCAGTTCCAGTGACGCGTTGAAATCGTTCTCGCGGAGCAGCACCTGCTTGTCGTAAATCTTGATGCCGCCGGTCTCGGCGTGGTGTTGCCACCTGTCGAACCCGAGCGACTCGGCTGCCTGTCTGAGGTCCTCTCTGTCCTCCTCGAAGGAAAGGTAGATACCTCGCTCGTCGAACTGCTCGATGCCGTTGTAGATGTACTGCAGTCCGAGGATGCTCTTTCCCGCTCCCGGGGGACCGCTGAGCAGCGTCGTCGAGTGACTCACGATACCGCCGTTGAGTATCTCGTCCAGCCCGTCGATGCCAGTTTTCGTTAGTTCGACCATGGCGACTCGTTGTACGGGCATTTGTGTGTGGTTGTATTAAAGCTCTTGCACGTCTCCCGGTGGTCTGGGAGTATCTGAGATGATAACTCCGGCTCTGGACGACACGCCACCACCGAGCGCGCACACCGGGGGACCGCTCTCGGGCCGAGCGCGCCGGAGACTCTCGTCGGCCGACTCGCCCGGACATCTCGACGAAGGTGCTCTCGCCGGTCGACCGTGGGACCGACCACGCCACCGGCACCGCCGCGGGTTCGACGTCGACCGGAACCCGTGGTGTTTTTTACGAGCACAGACAGTGTACGTGTATGTCAGTTCCCGCGGCCGCCGAGACTGTCGAGTCGGTACTCGACGAGGTACACTCGGTCGTCGTCGCCGACAGGGCGGTCACCTCCGAGATTGGTGCCGGTATCCTGGCCCGCGGTCACGTCCTGCTCGAGGACGTCCCGGGGACCGGAAAGACCCTCACCGCCCGCTCGTTCGCCACGGCACTCGGACTGGAGTTCTCGCGCATCCAGTTCACGCCGGACCTGATGCCCTCGGACGTGACGGGGTCGTACGTCTTCGAGGAGGGTACCGGCGAGTTCCACTTCACCGAGGGACCGGTGTTCGCGAACATCGTGTTGGCCGACGAGATAAACCGGGCGCCGCCAAAGACACAGTCGGCGCTGCTCGAGGCGATGGAGGAGGAACAGGTCACCGTCGCCGGTGAGACCCACGACCTGCCCGAACCGTTCGTGGTCGTCGCCACGCAGAACCCGATCGAACAGGAGGGGACGTTCGAACTCCCGGAGGCCCAGCGCGACCGGTTCATGCTCCAGACCTCCCTCGGCTACCCCTCCTACGACGGCACGATGGAACTACTAGACCGGCGGGCCGGTCGCGACGGGACCGACCCGACCGTCGAACCGGTCGCCGACCGACAGACGGTACTCGAGTTACAGCACACGGTCGAGACGGTGGCGGTCGAGCAACCCGTTCGCGAGTACATCGCCGATGTCTGCCGGGAGACACGCGACGACAGCCGTGTCGAGGTGGGTGTCTCGCCACGCGGTGTCGAGCGCCTGTTCGAGATAAGCCGTGCACTGGCCGCCATCGACGGCCGGGAGTACGTCGTGCCCGACGATGTCCGCCGGATCGCACCGGCCGCGCTCGCCCACCGACTCGTTCTCGACCCCGAGTCGAGTGTCCGCGGTGTCGCCCGGACTGACGTTGTCGAGTCGGTGCTCGACTCGGTGACTGTGCCGTCGATGCAACCACCCTCCGACACCGCCGACTGACCTGACCGCCGGTCACTGCACCAGCAGCCAGATGCCGGTCACGAACGCGACCAGACTGGAGACGACACCGACCGTCGCCGGAACCGACAGCGTCACCGGCAGCACGGCCGCGAGGAGGAGACCCACCGCCCCCACCGCGAGTCCGACACCGGCGAGCGCCCCGGCCCACCCGAGCCAGATGCTCTGTGTGAGCCTGGCCACGTTCTCGACACCGACCGCACCCGATGACGCCCGGCCCCGCGAGAACAGGGCCCGAACAAACAGCGCAGCGGCGATCGCCACGAGCACGCCGACCTGGTCGAGCCCCGGCGTCCTGTCCATCCAGAGGGCGGTGAGCACCGCCGCCCCGACCAGTCCGACCGGGATGAGCGTGTCTGGCCGGACCACGTCCTGCCCGGGCAACGGCAGTGACAGCGACGGCGACGACGGTGAGCGCGGGTACGATGTGCTCGACACAGTGGTCCTGACACCTGCTCCCGCGCCCGCACGGGCGTCCCCGGGCGACTCATACCCGGTCTGACGGTCCTGTCTCCGCTGCAGCTGGGTTCTGTTTCTCCCGAGTGTATCACCGAGGCTGAACCGGTTGGCCACCCACCCGGCGGTGACACTGACGAGCGCCAGTGCGGCCATCGTCGGCAGGAACACGGCCAGCGGTGACTGGCTGGACCCGCTGTCGACGATAACCGCGAACCCGGAGACGACTGTCGCACCGACTAGTGCTCCCGTCCCGAGTGCGACGAGCGGTGGGTCCCCTCGGCTCCGCTGTGTCCCCCTAGTTACCCAGGCGAGTGCCCCCAGACCCGACACGCACACCGACAGGACAGTGACACCGAGCAGGACCCCGCGGACCGCCGCACCTGCCCCTCCCAGTGCCCCGGCGGCGAGCACGAGTCCGAGCACCAGCGTGACGGTGACAGCGCGGGCCGTCGTGCCCGAGTCCTGCGGGAGTTCGAGCGGCTGTCCGCGGAGGTTGGCCGCGATTGCCGGCGGGAGCGCCAGGAGCGCCAGCGTGACCGCCACCCCCGTCGTCAGCAACCAGACAACCAGACCGGTCACCCCGTCACCGGGGTACCAGAGCAGTCCACCGACAACGGCAGAGACGCCGCCAGCCGACTGTACCTCGAGGGTCAGAAACGCCGCGGGCACCATCACGAGCGCGCTCACCGCGCCGGTGACCGTGACGAGCCCGACCTGTCGGGCGGTGAGTCTCCCCGCCAGCACGCTGACCGTCGAGATACCGACGACGATTGCCGCGAGTGTCAGGGGCACGCCCGTGAGTGACCCCGACAGCAACAGCGTCGCGACGACACCCACCAGGCCCGGCGGCAGGGCTGCGGTGGCGACCATCGTCCACAGCGGCGACCGGCCCAGACCACGAACGGCGACCCCGAGGGCGACGCCGACGAGTGCGCCGGCCCCGAGTACCGGTCTCACCGCCGCGAGCGATGCGATACCCGTGGCGGTCACGAGGACGACAGCCACCGCCGTCAGCCGCGGCAGTTCCGGTGTGGCGGTGGTCACGCGCGATGCACCCCCAGCGCCTCGTTCAGCACACCCGCCAGCGGGCGGCCAACGTCCCAGTCGACGACGTGAGCGCCGCTCGCTCGCACCTGCTGGAGTTGCCTGTCACGCTGGAGACCGGACAGTCGGACGGCCGTCTCTGCCACCCCGGCGGTCACGTCCGGCGAGACAACCGTGACCGCGAACCCGTGCGAGCGCAACCGTGCCACCAGGTTCATCGGCATCTCGTCGACCATCGACGAGAACAGAAGCACCTGGGCAGTGCCGGGGAGCGCACCGGGGAGCGTGTTCGTCGGTTGCCCGGTGACCGAGCGGACGTGACGGGTTTCGGGTTCGTGACCGTTGCGCCCGGCCTCGAGTAGCGACCCGACCGCCGCCCGTGTCTCCGCCCCTGTTCCCGGTCTGACCTGCCGGAGACTGACGTCCTCGACGGTGACGACGCCCGTGGGGTGACCGGTGTCGAGCAACGCGTCGACGGTCCGCCCGGCCGCGGCGACCGAGATATCCCGGGCCGGGAGTCGCGTCTCTGTCGGAACTGCCCGCTCGGTGTCCCGGCAGTCGACCACGCAGACGGTCCGGGTCGACCGCTCGGCGCGAAACTCGACGGTCGCCAGGTCCCGGGTGTGGGCGTACTGCCGCCAGTCGATGGAACTGACCGGGTCGCCGGTCTCGTACTCGCGGACCGAGTAAAACTCGATACCGCTGCCCCCCTCGTCGGCCGGGACGGTCCCGGCGTAGTCGTCCGCGGTGTCGTGCAGCGGTATCTGCTCGACGGCGGGTTCACAGCGCAGCGTCTGGCCGTCGGCCGGACCGACCTCCCGGCGGTCGGTGACCAGTCCCGTCAGGTCCGACGCCCGCAGTGACACCGACCCGAACGCGAACTCGCCGCGACGGAGCGCGAGTTCGTAGGTGAGCGACTCGCGCTCCTCCGGCCCGAGCGAGAGACAGCCCTCCGGTGACCCGGAGCGCACGGGGAGCGGAGGGTCGTCGACGACACAGAGTTCCACTATCGGCTCCGCGCCGACGTTCTCGACTGCCGTGGTGACGGTCACGCTGTCGCCGGGGTCACCCGATGTCGCCGACACCCGCCTGGTGATTCTTACCGTCCCGCGTGGCGGCGAGGCGAGCGCACCGGCGGCCACGAACAGCAGTCCCAGCGTCGCCCCGACGACCAGCAACGGCTGTCCGGCGGCGATACCGACCCCGGCCAGCAGCACGGCCAGCCACACCCCCCACGTGCCCGGGTCCGACTCGGTGTCACCGCCGGAGAGTTCGCCCACGAACAGCGTCTCGGCGTGGTCGCCCGACCTGTCGGGTTCGTCGTCGGACTCCGCTCCGTCCCCGGTTTCGTCGCGGCTCAGGCGGTCGATGGCGTCGAGTGTCCTGTCGAGTCGCCGGCGATAGGCCCGCCCCGGGTCGACTGCCCCCCGGAGTCGGTCGAGAACCGGGAGCCGACGCCGCGACGAGAGAAACCCCGCCGCCACCGGGTCGTCCGTCCAGGCACCCGCCTCGACTGTCTCGGCCGCGCCCACCTCGTCGAGCCCCTCCCGTGCCTGGACCCGCCGTTGCACCGCATCGACCAGCATCTCGTGTATCTGCCCGGCACCCTCTGTTGTCTCCCCGCTGTGCCGGTGGCGCTCGGCCCGCTCGAGCAGTTCCGCGAACTCCTCGCCGACGGCGTCGGCCGACGGCGTGTCGTCGGTCCCCCCGTCGTCGGACGCCGATGCGGTCCGGGTCGAACTCTCGGCAGTCCGCAGGAGCGCGTAGAGTGCGACGGCTCCCAGGACGATACCGACGACCGGGAAGGTGAGTGCGACCAGACGCAGCGGGTCACCAATCTCGTACAGCGGGGTGACGCCCGCGGCCAGCAGGAAGGTCAGGCCACCGACCAGCCCCAGACCGACCAGTACGACCAGCGCTCGCCCCCTGTCCACCCGGCCGAGGAAACCGTCGTTCACGACTCCTCCTCCTCGCTGGCTTCGAGCAGCGAGCGGGTCGTCTCGCGGATGCGCTCGACGCGGTCACGCGTGGCGTCGCGGCCGCCGTACTCGACTGCGCGGAACGTCTCGACGAGTGTCCGGACCTGTCCCCCCGGGTAGCCCGCGGCGAGTGCCCGCCGCGCCACCTGCCCCGGTGTCCACGTCTCGGGGCGCTCGATACCCAGGTGTGCGACGAACCGGTGGAACCGCCGGCCGACCTGCTCCTCCGGGGTCCGGGTGGTCTCACCTGTCGACTCCCCACCGGCCGTCTCTCCCTCGATACCCGGTTCCGCGCTGGTGCCCTGACCGGCGGTGCTGTCCCCGCCGGAGACCAGGTTGCCCACCGCGCCCAGCACGGAGAACCCCCCCGGCAGGTTCGGCAGACTCGGCCGCGACTGAGGGAGCGAGGGCAGACTGAACGACAGTGACGGGAGCAACGACCCCGGTCGACTGCCGGTGCCGAAACCCGGCACCGATGGCAGTGAGGGCAACCGAAACAGTCCGAGTAGGCCGGAGCCGACGCGGAAGAACACCGTCTCGTGGCGCCGACGGGCCGACCGCGAGGTTAGCCGCAGGTAGGTCACCACCAGCCCGATGACGACACTCGGCACGCCGAGCACGATGGCGGTCAGTCGGAGGTACAAACCGCTGGCGCCGGTGCCGGCCCGCGCCGCGCCGACGGTCGTGCTCACCTCCACCTCGTTGTTCACGGGCATCCAGAGGCTCGCCTCTCCGTTCTCGCCCGTTCTGGCCGTGTCGCCGTCCACCTCGACGGTCGCCCCCTCGACGGGGTCGCCGTCTGCCGTTACCTGCACCGTGGCGGGCAACCCGGGCAACACCAGCGGCGAGGCAAACGACACGTTCACGTCGGCCGTCGTGACTGTTGTCTGACCCCTGACCACGTCGCGCTCCACGGTGAGGCGCACCTCCTCGTCCTCCGCCGGGAGCGTGACCGTCGCGACGCCCGCCTCGTCGGTTGCCGTCACGAGCTCACCCTGCATCCGGACCGCCGCCGCTGGCAGCGGCTGTGACCCGACTGTCGCGGTCAGGTTGACCTCGCGACCGGGGACCAGCGCGTCGGTCGCCACGATATCCGCGTCGGTGTCGACCTGGAACGTCTCCGTGACGTTCTCCTCGGGCAGGGCGACGGTTATGTGCTCGGTAAAGGGAACGGTGTAGTCTGCGCTCCCGTCCGCGGTGAGAGTTTCGCCGTCCACGACGATTCGGGTCGACAGCGTGTCCGGGTCGGACCCTCGGGTCGCGCTGATACGGACCGTTCTCGTGGGCGCGAGATACCCTTGCACGTCGACTCCCGCGCTGGGTGATAGCTCTCTGCTGATGTTCTCGTCCTCGTCACTTCCGTCGATGGGTTCGCTCTCGCCGGCCGTGCTGCTCTCCGAGTCCACGACCGGTCCCCAGCCGACACCGCCGGGGCTGTCGATACGCGGGTCCGCCGAGGGGAGCGCGGTGGCGACCACCAGCAGACAGCCGATACAGGCGAACACGAGCAGGAGTTGTCGACCGGCGTTCATCTGTGGAGTTCCCCTGCTATCTGCTGCAGTTGCTCGATGCGTGCTGTCACCGGGGGGTGGGTCGACGAGACGGCCGTCTGTGCCGGCGTCGCGCCGTCGAGCCACGCCCGCACGCGGGCCTCGCGGTCCGGGGCTGTCTCCGATCCCCCGGTGTCGTTCGACGCCGACCCGTTGCTCGCGGTCACGAGGCTGTCGACGCGGTCCGGCTGGGGTCGACCCCCACTCGCGAGCGGGGCCGGCACCACACACAGCGCGTGCATCTGGTTCGTCCGGAGGTCACGGCCCGGGCGACTGTTGCTGTCGTCCAGTTCCATCAGCGCGGTCGCCAGCGCGAGCGGGTTTCCGGTGATGCGGGCGGCGGCGGCGTCGGCGGCGAACTCGCGGGTGTGTGCTAGCGTCCGGGTCGCCCAGCTGGCCACCACCGGGAACAGCCACAGCACCGGCAACAACAGGACGTACGCGGCGACGAGCAGCACCGAGAGATACTGCACCGCGAACTGTTCGGTCCTCGACAGCGAACCGTAGTCCGCGAGGGCACGCCGCGGCAGACGGACGGCGTTGTAGACCCGGTCGGTTATCTCCAGCGACAGCGCGGTGACGGTCATCAGGGTGACATCGCGGTTCGCGACGTGGGCGAGTTCGTGTGCCAGCACCGCCGCGAGTTCCTCCCTGTCGAGTTCCGACAGCAACCCCGTCGTGACGACAATCGTCGCGTCGGTGACCCGCCCGAGCGTGTAACAACTCGGGCTGTCGTCCTCGACGACCCGAACGGCCGGCGGTGACACGTCGACGGCCATCGCGAGTTGCGTGACCAGTCTCGTCAGTTCGGTGTCCTCCCGACCGGGACCGCCGCCTGCCGCCGAGAGCAACCGCCGGTAGCCGTAGACGAGTTGCCCGAACAGGAACACACCCACCAGCCCGAGATAGACCGACACCGGCACCGGGAGACGGAGGAAGTCGGTCGCCGCGACCGCGAAGGCGGTGTACACGAGTGCCACGGCCGTCGGAACGAGCACCAGTACCCCCCACAGCAGAGCCAGCACGAACAGGGCGTTCAGGACGACCAGCGCCGCGAGAACGGCGCTCATCCGGAGGCGAGGTCGCATGGCTAAGGACTGGTTTTGTCCTGTCTCGTAAAACTGTTTGGTTGTTCGTACGTTTCACTCACCGTACCTTCCGGTTCCGGGACGGGGTCTCCCGCGCCTCCGGGGCCGTGTCGACGGCCGGCGGGGCTCTGTCCGAACTCCCGGCAACTGTCCCGCTGGTCGAACCCCCCGTCGTCGTCGCCGTACCGCAGTCCGTGGTGACCTCTTCCTGCCCCGGGACCCTGGGCGGTGTCGTCGGGTGGTTCGCGACCTGTCGAGTGTCTCGCCCGGCGTGTCGATGCCAGTTCTGGTTACTCCTCGTGTCGCGACCCGCGCGGCCTCGCGTGTCACTGTGGGGAACCGCGAGGTCTCCCGGTCACTGGCCGTCTCGCTCCGTGGACCGTGCGCGATGGCCTCGACTGGAGAGTCAGATTGATTCGGATCGCGCACGAACAACCGACCGATGCGTCTCTCCGAGTTCGTCGACGGGTTCGAGCGCGACGAGGCCGCCCGGCGACGACGACTCGCCCGCGAGCGGTCCTACGCCATCACGGACCACCTGGACGACGTCGAGCGCCAGTTCGAGGCGGCGCTACAGGGTGACGCGATGTTCGGGTCGAGCGCACCGGAGATATTCGTCGGCCGGTCGAACTACCCGAACGTCTCGACGGGGGTGCTCTCGCCGGTCGACCGCGAGGCCGACGCCACCGACTACGCGACCAGCGGCGACTGGTACCGCCGCGGGTTCGGTATCGACGACGTGCTCCGGCGCCGGACCGGCCTGCTCAACGCCACCCGGAGCGCACGGGTCGATGTCGACGATGTCTGGGACGGGTTCGTCGGTATCCAGCGCGAGGTGGCCATCGCCGACCACCCGGTCGACGTGGAGGTGGGTCTCGACGGCCGCCCCGAGATCGACCTCTCGGTGGACGACGTTGCGACGCCGACCGGGCCGCGTGCCCGGGCCACCGACGCCACGCTCGCGGAGAACCCGCACGTCCCCCGCGCCGTCGAGAAGACCCTCTCCGACGACGACTGGCGCGCCGAGGGCGCGATGACCTACCTCTACCGGCGCGGGTTCGACGTGTACGACATCAACACCATCCTCTCGGCG
>CAYZGA010000044.1:0-17927 GCA_964477945.1 uncultured Halobacteriales archaeon | reverse complement strand
CCTCGCCGGCGGCGACCCGGCGGTAGCGGCGGCCGGCGTCACTGTCGGCCCGGAGTGCAGTCCTGACCCGGTCGTGGAGCCACTCCCCCCGCCCGGGTGGCGCGGCGGCCTCCGTGCGGCGGAACTCGCCCGGGAGAAACCGCTCGTGGACGGGGAGGCGCTCGCGCAGCGGGACCCCGGCCTCCTCTGCGATGTCGCGCAACTCAGCCAGCGCCGGCCAGGCGTAGTCGGGGTTGATGTGGTCGTCGGTGACAGGCGAGACACCACCCAGGTCGTCGACCCCACAGTCGAGCAGTGACCGCACCGGCGCGAGGTTCGGCGGTACCTGGACCGACACCGACGGGGGGAGCGCAACGCGGGCCATCGCGACCGTCCGGCGGAGCGTGTCGAGCCCCGGCGACCCGTCCTGCCAGCGCTCGTTCTCGGCGACGGGCTGGACGATTACCTCCTGGACGTGGTCGTAGCGGTCGTGGAGCGCCCGGATCGCCAGCAGGCTCTCGGCGCGGTCCCGCGGCGTGTCGCCGATACCGACGAGGATGCCCGTGGTGAACGGCACCCCGAGTTCGCCGGCGGTTCGGAGCGTCTGGAGACGCTGTGCCGGTGACTTCGCCCGTGGCCCGGCGTGTGCCGCCACGTCGGCGGTGGTCTCCAGCATCACGCCCATACTCGCGTTGAACGGCGCGACCGCAGCCATCTCCCGGCGTGTCTGGTCGCCGGGGTTGGCGTGTGGCAGGAGCCCCTCGTCGAGGGTGGTCGCACACACCTCGCGCAGGTACTCGTGGATGGAGTCGTGGCCCCACTCGGCGAGCTGGTCGTGAACCGCCGTGTACCGGTCGTCGGGCTCGTCACCGAAGGTAAACAGTGCCTCGGTGCAGCCCGCGTCCGCGCCGGTCCGCACGATCTCACGGACCTCGTCGGGCGAGAGCAGGCTGGCCTCGCCCGGCGGGTCGAAGTACGTGCAGTAGGTGCAGGTGTACCGGCAGGCCGTCGTCAGCGGGACGAACACGTTCCGGGCGAAGCTGAGCGCGTCTGCTGACTCCACGTCCCCCGGTTCGACACCGAGGAGCCGGTCGACGGCAGCGTCGGCTACCTCAACACGACCGGCGTTCCGGATACCGTGGGTCGTCACACTGTCCGCCGGGAGCGGTTCACCCGTCGTCGCGTCGTCCGGTCGACGGTCCTCGTCGACGAGACGGGCCGGCGGCCCCTCTGTCGCGAGTGCGGGCGAGCCGTCGGCCGTCGACCCGGCGCGATTCGCGTCGTGACTCACGACTCGACTCTCGGGTTCGGCAGACAAAGGCATCACGGACCGCGAATCAACACGCTGAACACCGAGGCCCCCCGCAGTTTGGACGACGATGCTTCACAGGAGCGCCGAACGGCTGGCTGGTCAGGAGCGGTTGCCGGACAGCGTCCGCGCAGTCGCGGGCTACTACGGGACCACCGGTGTCTTCGACTACCGGAGTCTCCTGCTCAAGCGGCGCGTCGACGATGTTGTCGACGGGATGCTCGACCGGCTGTTCGCCGAGATCGAGCGCACCATCGCCTCGGAACTCGGTTACGACGACGTCGCGTTCAGTTACGACACGAAACTGGTGTTGCCTGCGCGACTGACCCTCGGGCACCTGTACCGGACGCTCGAACCCGCAGACCACCTCCGCGCCGAGGAGATGACCCGCCTCTCGGTCGAGGCGCTCATCGACGGCGACATGCGCGACGCGATAAACGACGAGGAGTTCGGCGACTTCGATATCGACCGGAACATCGACGAGAGCGAGCGCCGGGAGATAGCCGAGCGCTCACAGCGGCTCCTGCAGGGCCGCGTCGAGGACCAGCTCGCGGCCTACTCGGAGTCGGTCCGGGAGACCTACCGCCGGGCGGTCTCGCTCTCGAACACGCACCAGACACGGGACGAACAGTTCCGCGACCTGATGGCCGGTGTCAAGCGCGGCGAACAACCACCGGGGCGACTTGCCAGCGAGTACCGGGACGTCGCCTTCGAGGAGCCACCGGCCCTTCTCACCGACGAGGAGCAATCTCTGCCCTACATCCGGACACAGTACGACCGTGTCGGGGTGCTCTACGACGCGATGCTCTCGATGTACCACGAGTCGGGGTTACCGGTCGCAGACCGCTTCCGGCGGGCGATTGTGCTCGCGATAATCGGCGCACAGATCTGGCTCGACGACGTCGACGACTTCGAGGACGACATCCGGGCCGAGCAGCTGACCCCTGTCACCGCCGAGTACCTGCTCGCGGACGAGACAGACAGTCCCCGCGCGGCCGTCACCGAACTCGGGCGGGAGTATCTGGACCGTGCGCAGATGGCGGCAACGGCCGCCGACTCGACGTTGACCGGTATCGCAGTCGAGTACATCCGCCTCTCGGGTGACCCGGGGTCACTCCCGCCACGACTCGTGATACAGCGGCGCTCCGAGGACAACCCCGCCCGGAGCGGTGGCCGACACGCCGGCGACGGCGGGGAGGACGACTGATGTCGCTCGGAGGACTAGTTCACGCGGTCGCACGGGCGGTCAACCTGACCGCGCTGGCCGGGAGCACGCTGCTCGGACTGGACACCAACCCTGTTCCGTCGGGGTGGACCCACATCTCCAAGGTCGACCCCGAGGGCGAGAAACGGCTCCCCGTCGCGTTCCCGCTGTACCTCGCCGAGACCAGTGCCGTCTCTGTCGGCGGGTCCCGGGACGTGACAACGGCGAACACCGAGGAGACGATAGAGCTGGTCGCCGCCACGGCGGCACCGACGCTCCACGAACCCAGCGGTGCCGACCACGTCAGCGAACACACCCGCAAAGATACCGACTACCTCGCCGTACCCGAGGTGCTCAACGGCGAGACCGAGGCGCTCGTCGGCACACTCGGGCAGGGACTCGACTACGTGCGCTCCGAGTTCGGACCGGGACTGGCCAGCGACCGACTCGGTATCTCGCTCGACAGCGACGGACTCGTCGGCAAGCGCATCGGGAACTTCGCCGCTGCCTTTCTGATGCGCGAGGCGGTATTCGAGGCCTACATCATCATGAACCCCGAGAGCGCGGCGGCCCGCGAGGCCGGCGTCACCGAGGAGGACCTGCTCTCCGAGCAGGCCGCCCGCGAGCGTGCCCTCGCCGCCGAGTACCACCTCGAAAGCGAGATTCTCTACCTCGAGTACTCCGGCACGTTCGGGGGCGAGGAGGCTGTCGGGATGCTCGAGACCATCGACGACGCCCGCTCCTCGTCGCGACTCTGGTACGGCGGTGGACTGAACAACCGCGAGGACGTCGAGACGATACTGGACGCCGGGGCCGACGCCGTCGTCGTCGGTGACGTGTTCCACGACGTCGCGGCTGTCGAGGCTGACCTCCTCGAACAGGCCCGCGCGGAGTTCGACACGGCCGACGGTGTGCCGGACCACGGGCAACTCGCCGACTGGGTGGCCGACACCGTCGACGTGGGCGAGACGAGCGCCGCGCGGTACCTGTCGACGGTTCCCGAGGTCGATACCCCAGGGGCGACCGCCACCGACTACCTCGCCGCGGGTGTCGAGTTCGCGCTCGTCGTCGACGCGATTGCCGACCAGCTGGACGACCCTGGCGCGGAGCGCATCTCCGACGCTGTCGAGACGGACTCGCGACTGTCCGGGACACGTCTCGCGGCGTCACTGGACGAGGAACGGAGCGGGCTACCGGGTCGTCTCGCGGCGTCGCTGCTGGCCGAACAGTTCGATGTCGACCTCGATTCGGGGTTTGCCACCCGTCATATCGGTGTCGAACTCGCGGGGCGGGAGGTCGTCGACCCGAGCGCGTGACGCTCGTACCGTCGGCTGTAGCGTCGTGAAACGATTCGGTACCCCGGAGTGCCGAACTGCCGTGGGCTTACAGCCGACAGTATCAGTTCTCCCGTCCGGTCTCGCGCAGGAGGTCGACGAACTCGGTGCGGTACTCGCCTGCCGAGCGCCCGAGCGCGTCGGACGTGGACCCCCCTGGAACAACAGAGTCGAGCGTGACCCCGGGGTAGCCGGCCGTCACGACGAGGGCGTCATCGCCCGTCCAGACACCGACCCAGCACTCCAGGGGAAGGTCCCCCTCGACGGGGGCCGACGGGTCGGTCGCGGTGTACTTGCGGAGTCGGACCCGCGTCCGGTCGGGCAGTCTGAACCGCTCGCTTCGCCCCTTCGAGATGTCGGTCAGCCCCCGGTCTGTCAGTCTGTCGGCGAAGGTCTGCCGCGCCTCGGTCCGCAGCGTCGGGAGCACCATCGACAGCGTGACACCCGGCGGGAGCGGCGGTTCGAAGACCAGTCTCGTCACCGCGAAGAATCGGACCGGGTATGCGAGGCTCTCGCCCGTCGTCGCCTCGAGTGCATCGCGTGACCGCTCGTCCTCGTACCGGCGGGTCACCCCCCGGACACGCATCGTCGGCAACTCGAAGACGGTCTCCGTTCGCTCGTCTGCCAGCACCCACCCGCCCGCGTCGAGTGCACTCTCCGGAACTGCCGGCGGTGTTAGATCTTCTGTCATATCTCGATTCGGTGCTGTCTGCAACAGGACAGTCGGTGCTCGGGAAGCACGCGCCCGGCCCAGCCTGTGTCGGCGACAGGTCGACGATGGCCGCTGTGGCCTCTCGCGGAGAGACCAACTGTCGCCGTATCTGGACGTTCGAAACTCACAGTTGCCTCTTTTTCCGGCCGGCAGACTCTTATCATTGTGGACTCCCGGCACGGTGGCGACGACTCCGGAACCGTGGGCGACGGAACCACGGACGACGGCAGCGGTGGCGACGGGGAAACTGGCGGAGACGACGGGAGCACTGGAGACGATGGAAGCGTCGACGACGGCGGAAGCGGTGAAGACGACGGAGGTGCAGACGACAGCACTGGCGGCGACGGGGGGTCCGACGACGGCAGTGGCGGCGGGCCCGGACAGGACTGGGCGTTCGAACTGGCCGATTTCAACGTGACCGCAAGCCCCGACGGTGAGGACGTCGAACTCGCGTACACGGGCGAGAGCGAGCGTGACATCTCCGGGTACCTCCTGTACGACGGCGAGAATGGACGGACTCACCCAGATAGGGTGCACTTGGCTCGTTCGCATTTCCCGAGGGGACAGTCCTCTCGCCGGGTGCGTCAGTCCGTGTCTACACCGGTCAGGGCGAGGACGGCGACGGCGTGTTCTACTGGGGCTACGAGGTGAACGTCTGGAACCAGGGCAGCGACACGGTCATTCTGGAAGACGCGTTGAGGTCTGTGGTGCTCAAGAGTCGGTACGGGCCACAGGGGTAATTAGATATAAATTAATTCTCGATTTCGATTGTTTTGAGGATTGTGTTAGTAGGAGACCTGCCGTCACCAATCAATGTGAACTCAATGTTGTACGTGCCCGAACTGGGAGGATTCTTAATTCCATCAAGTTCGATTTTAATCGGTCCCTCGACATCTCTGTTGTTGCTTCCAGAAATCTCAACAGTTCCTTCGGGGCCGTCAAGTGTAGGACTACCAATGAGGGTTTGCTCTTGTCTCACTAAACCTCCAGCCGACGACTTGCTAACGGTCATCGTAACAGTGACATCACTATTATCCATATTATCGAACTCTGGGGAGTCACCCATTCCGTCCGGATTATAGTCAACTGTGATTTTATCAAGTTGAGTTCCTTCCTCATCGTCCCCCTTAGGATTTCCAAAGTCGCCTTTCTGAAGATCGAAAAAGAACGTGTGTGTCGAGGTGTCCCCGGCTGTAGCCGGATCAATCTCGTCCTCAAGCGCCGCAGGTTGGAACTCCCCTCCAAGCGAGTCTTCGATAATAATACTATTCGATGGTTCGTGAATGACCTGGACTGTCACAGTGCCGGTGTCTGGGACATCACACTTGTCTGCGTTTATATGATATACGAGCGCCTCCCCAGACTCCCAAGTTGTGTCTGTACTGCCCGATAGGGGATCTTCAGTGCCTGAGCCACCCTCCTGAAAAATATTCTCGCCCTGAATATTCTCTTCCTGTATACCGTCGGTACCACCAACTGGAAGATTAATCAGTTCGCCTCGTTTTGTATCGGCAGTCAAAAGTGCATTGTCGAAACAACGAGCCTCAGTGTTTATTCTAATCTCATTTAGTGAGACAGAGTCTCCCGCTCTGTGGCTGAGTTCTATTCTCTCGCTCCCGCTGGTTATACCGCCCACACCTGTTACCTCCTCCCGGTCAAGTTCCGCCGTAACTACAGGTGCCGGCTCCTCGGTCTGCCCGCCGATGCCGAGCACGAACGCACCGATGACCGCTGCGATAATGATTGTGACTGCTGCCATCAGGAGTACCGCGATGGCTGGCGATACACCCCGGTCAGCGCCTGCGTCCAGTTTTTGCTCCTCCCCATTCATTCAAGATTAAGTAGGTGACAGCCGGTGAAAAACCTTGGTAATGGCCCTACGTATTGCTATATCGACGTTCCGATTACTACAGGCCTGGTCGGCGTACCCGGACGCTGTCCGTCGCCCGACGGCACAGGAAACCCGCCAGCAGGGACCCCGACCCTGGGTGCCGCGTCCGTCGTCGCACCCGTGACCCAGACGTGATACTGACATGACTTATCTTGCGGTCCTCGTCGAGAGACCAGTTCCGGCCGGCGGTGGCACGCGACGATGAGACAGGGGGTCGGACAGACCAGACCCCAGTCGCGGGCGGTCAGGCGACCCTCGCAGCAGCCACAGCGGTCGGTGTCTCGACAGTCAACGCGCCGGTCACGTTGTCGTCACCGGTGCTCGCGGTCACGTTGTAGGTCCCGGCGTCGAGCTCGGCGGTGACGTTCTCGAAGGTGACCGTCGCGCTCGTGTTGCCGTCCAGTTCCGCGGTCGACTGCGTTCGCTCGACCGTGTCGTCGATACCGAGCGTCACGTCGAACGCCCCGGCGAGGTCGCCGAGGTTCCCGACGGTCACCGAGACGTTGCCCGTCTCGCCCGCCGTGACGGTGGCGTTCACCCCCTGCCCGGCGATATCGAGGTCGCTGACGTTCGACTCCGCAGGTGCCGGAGGCTCCTGCACGACCACTACACCGCTCTCGCTGTCGTTGTTCGTGTTGACGGTCACGGGGTACTGGTTGGGGTCGAGTTCCGACAGCACGCCGTCGAAGGTGACGGTCGCTGTCTCGCCGGCGGCCAGTTCCTCGACGGCCTCGGTTGCGGTCTGGTTCCCGACCTCGAGTGCGGTGCTGAACTCGCCCGGTGCTTCGCCCTCGTTCGTGACGTCCACGGTGATACTCGCCTCGGCACCGACGGTGATGATGGCGCTGTCAGCCTGACCTGCGATATCCAGGTTCGTCAGGTTCGACTGCGGCGGGTCGAGCACCGCCTCGAGTTCAACGGGGACCGCACCACCCGTCTGTACGTCCTCCTCGGGGACCGTGACGTCGACTGCCTCCGCCTCGGTCTCGGTCCCGTTGAGGACCGTGACGTTGTAGCCGCCAACCGCCGAGATACTCGAGTTGGCGTAGCCGTCCTCGGGCATGAGCGTCTCGTCGGTGGGGTACGGGACCGTCATCTCGAAGTTGCCGTCGGTGACGTTCGTGGACTGTGTGTACTCGAAGGTCCGGTTGGTCGCAGTCTCCAGCGTGACACTCGCACGGACCGTGTCACCGGCGGTCGTCTCGCCGGTGAGTGTTGCACCGTCGACCCGCTCGAAGACCTTCACCTTCGAGGCGACGTACGGGTCGTGGATGGTCTGTCCGAACCCGATGGGAACCCCGAAATCGCCCGTCCGGGCCTGCGTGAACGACTCGATTGTGTCGGCCAGGCTGGACTCGTTCTCGCCGGGTTGCTCGGTGACATCCTCCCAGGTACCCACGGACTGTGAGGCCTGTATGTTCCCGTAGAACCCGACCGCGGAGTACCGCGGTGACTCCCGGACGAGTCGGAAGTGTTCCAGCCCTTCGGCGTCCTCCAGGTACAGTCGTGCGAGCATGGTGTCGTAGTAGTCCTCGCCGACCCGGACCTCCCGGGTCACGGTATCGCGGTTCTCGCCCCGTCCCCGGATAAAGTTACGTTCGTCTTGAGTAATGTACTCGCCGTAGCCCGGGCCGGTCCAGGCGGTGATTGCGGGGAACTTCTCCGCCGCGGACTCGTCGTCTATCATCACGTACTGGATACCCGGGCCGGTGTCGCTCTCCTCGACCGCCTCGCGCAGGTCACTCTCGTTTGATTCGTGGGTCGGTGACTCGCCGGCGGCGATGGCGTCGAGGTACAGTTCGGCCTGGCTCTCGTTCTGTGCGGTCAGGAACGCGGACGCGGAGCGGGCGTTCTGCTGGAACGGGTTGGCGTGCGGGATACGCTCACCCTGGACCGTGATGAGGTGGCCGTAGTCCCACCAGGACAGCACGCCGTAGGCGCCCTCGGGGTACTCGAACGACCCGTTGCTCGGCCAGTCGTACTGACCAGTGTACGACAGTTCGTCGGCGTTACCGGCACCACCGTAGTTGCCGACCGCCGGCGTGTTCTCGGCGAGCCAGTTGTTCGTCGACTCCCAGGTCACGCCGTCCGGACTCGGTCCCGTCTCGTCGCCGAGACTCGCCGGTGTCTGCGAGGCCACCGGCGGCAACAGCGGGACGAACACCACCAGCACGACAAAGAGTACCGCGACCACCTGGTACACCTGCACCCCGGAGACACGCTCGTCGAACTCATCGACGGAGCCGGGCAGTTCCATCCCGGCGGTGAGAAAGCCGACGAGGTGTGCGTTGAGTACGGCAACAGCGACGGCAGTGTAGTAGTTGAACCGGACCTGTGTCATCCCCATGCTGATGAGCACGACTGCCCACACGAGCACGAACAGGTACCGGCCGCGCTCCTCGTCGCGTAACAGCGCCTGAACGGCGAGAATCGGCAGCGCGAGCAGTCCAGACCAGAGCGCCCAGCCGTACTCGTCACCGAAAAAGGAGACGAGATTCCCCGGCGGGTCCACCTCGGCGACGGTCAGTGCGCTGTCGGAGCGTCCGAACGGGACGATACGACCGCTCAGGTTGTTGACGAGTGTCTCGAACACGCTGGGGACCCCGACAGCGAGCACGGCGAGCGCGCCGAGGATAGACACGCCGACAGCAACAGGGTAGCCGCGCCGGTCGATCTTGTTCGCGTCCCAGACACGGGCGAGGACTGTCATGAACACACAGCCGCCGGCGACGAGGAGCGCGAGCACGGGCTGGAAGAAGTCGAGTCCGGTCGCGCTGAACCCGGGCCGGTTGATAGCGGCCGCCGTTCCGGCGGCAACCACGAGCATGCTGACAACACCGACAAAGGCGAGGTGGTCTGCCGGACGACCGCGGTAGTAGTCGATTGAGAGCTGCGCGACGAAGTACAGACCGAGAATCCCGACGAACACGACCCCCGGCGGCCAGACGTAGAGGTAGAGTGTGATAACGACACCGGCGAGCGCGCTGTAGATGGTCGACCGTCTGAGTGCCGGCCAGTCGCCGCGGCGGACGAGTTCCCAGACCGGCCGGTCGCGCTCGGCCACGGTCAGCGCCACAATCACCGCGAGCACCGAAAGCGCCATGAACAGTGCCTCGGCGGCGTGGTGCTGGAACTGACCCGCGGTCGACCGGGCGAAAAACTCCCCGGCAAACAGTGCCAGCACGGCAGCACCCACGAGTCCGCCGATGCGCGTACCGGTGCGCTTGCCGATGTAGTACACCGGCACCGCGACCAGCGCACCGAGCAACGGAACGGTGACGAGTGCCGCGGTCAGGACATCACTCGAACTCGGGTCCCCCAGTCCGATGAGCATCGCCACCGCGACGACAATCTGGTCGAACAGCGTGCCGAACTGCCCGGGTGTGGCCCCCTCCGGAAACCCGGTCCAGGGGTCGAACGTGAGCGTCTGCGGGAAGTTCTCGACCATCCAGTTCGTCGCCCGCCAGTGGTACCACGAGTCGACTGCCTGCAACTGGACACCGCCGTCGGTACTGAACGCATCCGCGTTCTGGTAGCGCGTCCAGAACATAAAGGATAGCAGGCCGGCCAGCACGGGGACGTGATACAACCGCTTGAGAACAGCGAGCGCCGAATCTCCGGCGCTGGGTTCCTCTGTCTCAGCCATTACAGATGATGTGGCCGATTCCGGGAATAAGCTTTTGTGTTCGTCCCGGCCGTGCCGTGTGGACCGTCCACACGACTCACATCGGGTGGTTACGATGCGTGATCCGCTCTGACCCTCGCGTGCGGTGACCCGGTACCCGACCCGGGAGCACGAGGACGACCTGCTATCGTACGGCCGTGCGTGATTATTTTCGGCTCGTCCCGGACGTTCGCGCGTTTCGCGTGCTGACACACCCGTCTGGCGAAAATAGCGGTACAGAGTCACGCACGACCGTATCAGTCGTGTACCAGCACGTCGAGCACGTCGGTTCCGTCGCGGTGGAGTGCGGCGTCGAGTGTCGGGGCAATCTCGGCCGGTTGTTCGACCAGTTCGCCCCGGACACCGTGGCTCTCCGCGCTTGCCACGATGTCGACCGGCGGGTCGAACTCCATCCCGGTGAAATCGTACTCGGCCTCGTCACCGCCCAACACGTCTACGGTGTTATCCTTGAGGATGCGGTAGTTGCGGTTGTCGGGGATCACCACCGTCAGGTCGAGGTCACGGCGGGCCGCGGTGTACACCGCCTGCGGGTAGTACAGGTACGAGCCGTCGCCGACGAACCCGACCACGTCGCGGGGCTCCTCGCGCTGTGACTCGGCGAGCGCAGCGCCGACCGACGCCGGGAGTCCGTAGCCGAGTCCCCCACCCTTGTTCGAGATGAACTGCTCCGGCTCCATCGGCCACCGGGTCAGCATGGCGTACTTCGCGGTGACACCCTCGTCGACGATGTACGCGTCGGGGACCACGTCGTACATTGCGTCGACGAGGTCGGCTTTCGAGGCGCGCGGGTCGTCGACTGCCTCGTCTTCGCCCATCGACCGGACCCTCGCGGCGACGAACTCCTTCTGTGCGGCGACCCTGTCGAGGCGGGCCGTCCGGGTCGCCTCGTCCACCGCTTCGCCGACGAGGGCGGTCAGCTCCCGCAGGACGTGACCGGGGTCACCGAGCACGGCACAGTCGGCGGGCTGGTTCTTGCCGACCTGGGAGGCGTCGTCGCTGACGTGGACACAGGTCGTCTCCGCCGGGACGAGCGCCCTGTCGTGGCGCACGAGCGTCGTGTTGGTCGAACAACCGACCAGGAGGAGCGTGTCGGCGCTCAGTAGCGTCCGTGCGAGGTCCTCGTCGGGCGGGATGTACGAGACCCACTGGTCGTGGCCGGTCGGAAAGTCGACCTCGCAGGCGAGAATCTCGCCGTGGACACGCGCACCGGCGGCCTCGGCGAGCGCAACCGCGGCCTCGACGGCATCCCGGCCCGCCCGCGCGACACCGTCGCCGACGACCATCGTCACGTCGTCGGCCGCGGCGACGAGTTCGGCTGCCCGGGCGACCTGTCCGGGGTCGCCGCGACCGGCGTCCGGAATCGGGCCGAGTCGCTCGGGGGTGGCCCCCGTCTCGGCGAGCATCACGTCCAGCGGGAGTGCGAGAAAGACCGGTCCCGTCGGCGGTGTGAGTGCGGTCCGAACCGCACGACGCACCATCGTCGGCAGGGCCGCAGGGTCCAGTACCTCCGCCGCCAACTTCGTGTACTGCTCGGCCATGTCCACGAGGTCGGCCGACAGAATCGGCTCCTCGTGGCGGAAGTCGCGGCTGTGGTTCCCCGCTGTCACCAGCAGCGGTGCGCCGGCCATCTGTGCCGCGTACAGGTTGCCGAGACCGTGCGCGAGGCCGGCGTTGAGATGGAGGTTCACTACCCCGAGCGGGAGCAGGTCGCCGGTGGGGTGGGCATGGTAGCGTCGCGTGCTCGCGTACCCGCCGGCCATCCCCACCGCGATGTCCTCGTGGAGTCCGAGCACGTACTCGATGTCGCTGTCGGCAACGGCGTGGACCACCGGCAACTCGGTCGTGCCGGGGTTGCCGAACACGTGGCACACGCCGTACCGCGAGAGTGTCTCGACAAACAGGTCCGCACCGGTGTGGGTCATGGCTCCCGGTACTCCTGTCGGGGACTAAACTCCACCGGCCACGGGGGTGACACGCGAGTTCACCGTGCGGTAACCGTCTCCCGGTGTATCACGGCTCCCTCGACGGCCACGACGACTGTCACGGTCGACCCGGCGGTCAGCACCGGCGCGTTCGTCCCGGCGAGTCTGACCCCGGCCCGCTCGCCGGCCTGCCACCCGTCTGGACTCCTCGAGTTGAACGGTCCGGTCGGCCCGGCACGGAACCCGTCGGCCGCGAAGAACGGCACCGGCGGTTGCTCCGCGAGCGGGCTCCCGTCTACCTCGACGGTCAGGTTCAGCGCCGACACGTCGAGTGTGTCCCCGCCCTCGTGGGTCAGCGCCACCCGGTTGTCCTCGCTCTCCGCGGTCAGACTGAGACTGGCCGTGGGCGTCTCCTCGAGGTCCGGTGTCGTCAGCACGAGTCCCACCGAGAGTCCCACAACGACGGTCACCGCGACCAGCAGGACGACACCGACCACCGGCGTCACCGCGCTCTCGTCGCCGACGACAGCGGTCCCGGACTCCGCACGCATCGTACGCTCCGGTGGTCGCGGCCCGGTACTTGAACCTGCGCACGCGCCGTTAGCCCTCGATGCGGTAGTAGTACTTCGCCCTGAGATAAACAAACCACGTCGTCCAGGTAACGAACACGGCAATCCGGACGGCGTAGGTGAGCACCGGATCTGGGACGGCGACGCACGCGACCCCGAGCAGACAGAGCGCGCTCGCGACCGCGACGGCGTCCCAGCGGTCCAGCGGGTGATACCTCGGCCGGCGTTTCTCACCGGACCAACGAGTTCCTGACGCCTGCGCCCCCGGTCCCGGTCGATACGATAGTTAGTCTATACCTCTACGGTGATGTATGCCGACTGTAATATGCCTGTCAGCATCGCTCGCCGACTTTGGCTCCCGGTCGATTCTCACACACGTCATCGTGGCGTTCGGGTTCGCTGGCGCGGTGATCGCCGGACCGTTCGTGTAGGCAGGTCGGTGTCATCTCGGTGGTCGTGTGCATCAACTTCACCGCCGGGATGTGGATCTGCCAGTCGATCCACGCACTCGGCAACGCGAGCCGGGACACCGAGTACAGCGGCGTCCTGATGCAACTGCGGCGGCGTGTCGGGTGAGAACGCCATCGATACCGCCCGACTCGGCCGTACCCTCGTGCGCATCGGGTTCGTCACCGCGGTGTGTCTCCTGCTCGCAGTCAACCGACTCGAAGGGACGGCGTTGCGCATCGGTGTCGTCGCCACCGGCACTGTCACCGTTGTCACGGCTATCGTCGGTTTTGTTGTGGCCGCCGCCAGCACGTACGTCTGAGTCAGGCCACGTCGGCGTGGCGTTCGATGTTCTCCCAGACCTCGGTCATCTGCGCGCCGGTCTTTTCGACGAGTTGCTCGACCGCCACCTCTGAACCGTCTGGTGCACAGCCCAGGTCACGGAGTGCTTTCGTCGCCGAGAGGTGGTGTACGTGCACGAGGTCGTCCTCGGGAATCTCGTAGACGACGGTCGTGCACGGGAGCATCCCGGCGAGGGTCTGGTCGATGGCCAGCGCGTCGTGTGCAATCTCGGGGTGACAGACCACGACCAGCGCGGTCCGGTCAACAGAGCGTCCGAGCATCCCCTCGACCATCCTGTCGAGGCGCGTCACCTGCACGGTCTCGAAGTCCGCGAGTTCGTGTTCAACCTGGACCAGCGGCACCGCGTCCTCGAAGCTCATATCGAGCGTAATGTGCATCGCCTCCTCGGCCGTCGGACTCGGTGCTGTCGGTTCGCTCATACCGACTGTTCGCCCTCTGCAGTATAAATCTGATGACGAGACAGACGACACTCGTCAGAGCACGGGACCGTCACAGAGTCTGCTCCGGGTGAAACGGGCGAGCACGAACTCAGTACCGTGACGACAGAACACCCTGCGGACCCGCCTGACCCGGGGCAGTCGCCGGTGTTGCCAGTCTGCCCCGGGTGAGTCTCATCGCGACAGCCGGTGCACCGCTGGTCGTCCCCGGAACGCTCGGCACTGTCACAGTCGGGTGGGTCCACCCACCCGGCACGAGAAGGGGCATCTGTCCACGGTCGCCCGGTCGGCGGTCGAATCGCTGGTCAGGGTGAATGCGAGAGTCCCACCGTAGACGCGGGTACCGCACCGGACGGGAGACGTTGTCCCCGGTCCGCGCGACCGGTGACGGCTTTTGGCGGGTTCTCACCGCCGTTGACGGCTCGCCTGGCTTTCTCCGGGTTCCCACCGGATGTTGCCGACCTCGACGAACCGGTGGGCTTCGAACCTGTCCCGCACGGGACCTGTTCTCGCCCGCGGTCCTCCGTCGACGGTAGCCGGACTCTCACCGGCGCTGCCGACGCAACCCGACTTCAGCCGGACTCTCACCGGCGTGCCGTCGTGTTCCCGAACCCCGCTTGCGCGTGGTCCGGTCGTTGGCCTTGCTCCGCCACCGCCGCGGCGGCGACGCACTGGACCGGTTCGGTTCTCCTTCGGGACCTGAGCCTCCACACCCTCGCAGGTGTGTCGGCGTCGGCCCCCATCCCGCGCCATCTCGACTGTCGCCGATCCAGCCCGGGACGTCCGTGTGCGCCCACGTCCACAGTGGGGATTGGTAACTAATGGCGCGGCGGTATATGAATCTTTGGGCTAGTAAAAGACGAGTGATAGCTACCGTCGGAACCGGGACCTCGGTCCCGTGGCCGCACGGCGATACTTGCCTCGACACGTATCACAACCAGGCTGTCGTTTCTCCGCGAACAACAGATTTTTGCCGGTTTCGTTCGACTAACCGCGTGATGGACGAAACACCGGACCGCCTACCGGGCGTGGACCCGGAACTGCTGTCCGGCGCGGACGACGAGACACTGCGCGCGCAGGTCACGGAACTGGAGCGGGTTGCCGCCGCGGCGAGCGACGCCACCCTCGTCGTCGACGAGTCCGGTGTGGTGCAGTCCGCGGATGAGGGGGTCGAATCGTTGCTGGGGTACGAACCGGACACGGTGGTCGGGTGGTCGCTGGCGAGTCTGGTCGCCTCCTGCCGGGTTCCCGACGTGTTCGAGGTCACGTCACCGGAGACACTCCAGGAGCGACTGACCGAGACAGCGGAACTCTCGGGGCTCTCGGTACCACTCGAAGGGAGTGACGGGCGTCCCGTTGCGGTATCACTCTCGACAGTCTCGGTTCCCGAGCGGCCCGGCAGGGTCTGTCTGCTCCGGCACGAGTCACCTGCCGACCCCAGCGGGTTCGCGGGGGCGGCGGCCGAGGTGGCTGGCGACCCCGTGTACGCGCTCGACGAACGGGGCACCATCGTGTGGGCAAACGAGGCGATGTCCCGGTACACCGGCCACGAGCAGGCGGACCTTCCCGGGCGGTCAGTTCGAGACCTGGTTCCCGACGAGACCTACCGGCAGGCAACCGAGACCGTGCTCGAACTGGCCACGGACCCGGACCGAAACGTCGAGCGCCTCGAGACGGAACTGCACACGAGCACCGGCGACTCGGTCCTCACCGAGGCGACTGTCGTGGCGCTGACCGACGAGGACGGCGAGTTCGCCGGGAGTGTGGGGGTCCTCCACGATATCACGGAGCGCGCGGAGCGCGAGCGTGATCTCGAACTGCTCAAGAAGGTTCTGACCCGCGTGTTCCGGCACAACGTCCGCAACGAGTTGACCATCATCCAGGGACACGCCGAGATGGTGGGGCTGGCCGACGACGAGACGCTGGCGGCCCACGGCGACAGGATACTGGAGAGTGCGACACGGCTCCGCGAGCACAGCGAGAAAGCCCGCCTGATCGAACGGGTGCTGGAGACCGAGGCTGTGGCAGAGATGGACCTCGTGCGCGAGGTGGAGGCGACGGTCAGATCACTCGACCGGGACTACCCCGACGCGACGCTCGATGTCGACCTGCCCGAACAGATGATGGTCGAGGCGCATCCGGAGATCCGCAGGGCAATCGAGGAACTCGTCGAGAACGCCATCGTCCACACGCCGTCCGAGGTCGACACCGACGCTACCGTCTGGCTCGAAACTGACGAGACGGTCACGCTGTACGTCGAGGACAACGCCGGTGGTCTCGGTGACCACGAACTTGAGGTGGTCCGAACCGGCGAGGAGACCAACCTCAGGCACGGGAGCGGCGTGGGGCTGTGGCTGGTCCACTGGCTGGTCGAGTCCTCCGGCGCGGACCTGCTCGCCTCCCACGTCGACAACGGCACGCGCATCGGTGTCGAGTTCGACCGACCCGGCTCTGGTCTCTGAGCGACGGCGGTGGGTCTCTGAGCGACGGCGGCTGGATCATCCGGTGTCTCTCTGGACGGAGCACCGGTCGTCACCACGGTGGCGTTGCGAGTCGGGACACCGGTCTGCGTTGGCGTCGAGTCGTTGTCGTCACGATGGCAGAATCCTTTTTACGCCGCTTCGAGTCCACTAGTACAGGATGTCCAGGAGGCGATACTGGTGACAATGGACGACCGTATCGACGAGCTACGGGACCTGCGGGCAGAGGCCCGCGAGGGCGGCGGCGAGGAACGGGTCCAGCGCCAGCACGACCGTGGGAAACTGACCGCTCGCGAGCGTCTCGACTACTTTCTGGACAACGGGAGTTTCACCGAGTTCGACCAGTTCCGGGCCCACCGCTCGCAGAACTTCGACATGGACGAGCGCGAGTTCCTCGGTGACGGGGTGGTCACGGGCTACGGAACAGTCGATGGTCGCACCGTGTTCGTGTTCGCACACGATTTCACCGTGTTCGGCGGGTCACTCGGTGAGGTGTTCGCCGAGAAGGTGACGAAGGTGATGGACCGCGCAATCGAGACCGGCGCGCCGGTGGTCGGGTTGAACGACTCCGCGGGGGCACGCATCCAGGAGGGGATCGACTCGCTCGCGGGCTACGCCGAGATATTCCACCGCAACCAGCAGGCCAGCGGTGTCATCCCGCAGATATCGGTCGTTATGGGACCGTGTGCCGGCGGTGCGGTCTACTCGCCCGCCATCACCGACTTCGTGATGATGGTCGAGGAGACCAGCCACATGTTCATCACCGGCCCGGACGTGGTGGAGACGGTCACCGGCGAGTCGGTGGGGTTCGACGAACTCGGCGGGGCGGCGACCCACGCCAGCGAGTCCGGGGTGGCACAGTTCACCGCCGCCGACGAGCAGTCGGCGCTGGACGACGTGCGCCGCCTCCTCTCGTATCTCCCCCAGAACAACGTCGAGGACCCGCCGCGGGTCGACCCCTGGGACGACCCCGAGCGCCGCGACGACGACCTCGCGGATATCGTTCCAGACCGGCCACGGAAACCGTACGATATGACCGCCGTTATCGACCGGGTCACCGACGAGGGGTCGTTTTTCGAGGTGGCGACAGCCTTTGCCCGGAACCTGGTGGTCGGGTTCGCCCGACTCGACGGTCACGCAATCGGTGTCGTTGCCAACCAGCCACGTGTCAACGCCGGAACACTCGATATCGAGTCCTCGACAAAGGGTGCCCGGTTCGTCCGGTTCTGTGATGCGTTCAACATTCCCATCCTGACGTTCGTCGACGTGCCGGGGTTCATGCCCGGCACCGACCAGGAACACGGCGGTATCATCCGTCACGGGGCGAAACTGCTGTACGCGTTCTCCGAGGCCACCGTCCCGTTGCTGACGGTCATCACCCGGAAGGCGTACGGCGGTGCGTACGACGTGATGGCGTCGAAACACATCGGTGCGGACGTCAACTACGCCTGGCCGACCGCCGAGATCGCCGTCATGGGTCCTCGTGGCGCGGTGAACGTTCTCCACAGCGACGAACTCGACGCGGCAACCGACCCCGAGGAGCGCCGCGACGAACTCATCGAGGAGTACCGCGAGGAGTTCGCCAACCCCTACAC
>CAYZGA010000043.1:0-18061 GCA_964477945.1 uncultured Halobacteriales archaeon | reverse complement strand
CGAAAAAGTAGGAGTGGGACGCTCCGAATTACCGCCTGTGGAGACTGCGCTCCCTGTGGATACATTAGTATCTGCAAAGCGCGTCGTTGAAGCAGGAAACCCCAGCCTCAAGCGCGAGCCCTCAGGCGAGCGGTAGGGTGGGGTAGTTCACGACCCGTCGTCGGTGACCCGGCAGAGCAGATACAGACCGCCGAGCGCGGCGAGCGCGACTCCCGGCCCGAACCCCGGGCCGAACCCGTCGTCGCCAGTGTCGTCGCCGGTCCTCCCATCGGGACTCCCGTCACCGGTCCCGTCGTCGTCGCCGGTCCCCCCATCGGGACTCCCGTCGCCAGGTTCGTCGTCGGGTTGGTCGATGTTCTGGTCGGCGTAGCGCCACTCCTCGGGGTGGCCGAGGGTGCCGAGTCGCGCCCGTGACCCGCGACTCGACCCGTCGACAGTCGCCGACAGCGCGTACAGTCCGCTCTCGCCCCCGAGATACACCGTCCCGTTGCTCACTATCGGAGGGGCCCGGACGAGAACGTCGGGACTCGTAACCGAGATCGGGTCACCGGGACCGAGCCGCCACCGCAGGTCTCCGGTCGCCGCGTCCAGCGCGTACAGGGTGAACCCGCCCCCAGCGTAGACAGTGCCGCTGGCGACTGTCGGCGACAGTTCGACTGAACCGTTCAGTTCGAACGCCCACTCCTGTTCGCCCGACGCGGCGTCGACGGCGTACACCGTCCCGTCGGAACTCCCGGCGAAGACGGTGCCGTCGGCCACGGTCGGTGACACCGTCACCCGACCGCCGGTCTCGACGGTCCACACGGCTTCGCCCGAGACCGTCTCTATCGCGTAGAGTCGCCCGTTTTCGCTCCCGGCGTAGACCGTTTCGTCGGCGACTGTCGGTGACGACTCGAACACGGGTCCCGCGAACCGCCACAACTGTCCGCCGGAGGCCGCCGCCAGCGCGTACACGCCGTTCGACGTGCCGACGACGACTATCTCCCCGGCCACTGTCGGCGCGGACCGGACCGAGCCGACGGTCTCGACCCACTCCCGGTCGCCGGAGGCCACGTCCAGCGCGTACACGTTCCCGTCGAGCCCCCCGACGAACACCCGCCCGCCGGCGACCGTCGGCGACGACCGGACCTGACCGTCGAGTTCGGCCGACCACACCTCCTCGCCGGTGTCGGCCGCGACCGCGTACACGAGGCGTCTGCCGGCGACGAAGGCAGTCCCGTCGACGACTGTCGGCGCGAACAGACGACCGACCAACTGGTCGGGGTCGAACACCCACTCCCGGTCCCCGGTGTCGGTTGCAACCGCGAACACGCTCCCGTCACTGTCGGCGACGTACGCCGTCCCGTCTCTCAGCGCCGGCGGGGACGCGACCCGGCCGTTCGTCTCGAACAGCCAGTTCGTCGGCGGCCTGACAGAGACCGTCCGGGTGTTGCTCGCGGTCCCGCCGGCCACGCCGAGTGTCAGTGTCACGGTCCGTTCACCGAGTGTCTCGAAGGCGCGGGTGGCCGTCGGACCGGTGGCGTCGACGCTCCCGTCACCGGTCAGGTCCCACTCGTAGGTGGCGCTGTCGGCCTCGAAGCGGGCGCTGAACGTGACCGGTTGGCCCTGTCCGGGGTTGGACCGGTCGACGTCGAACGCCTCCGTCACCTGCTGTGCCTCGGTGTCACCGCGGTGGCCGAGCGTGCGCAGCGCGACCCGCGACCCCCCGCTCTGCCCGTCGACACCGGCGTCGACGGCGTACACCCGGCCGTCCGCGCTCCCGACGAAGGCCGTCCCGTCGACGACTGTCGGCGAGGACTCTACCGGACCGCCGGTCTCGAACGTCCACACCTGGTCACCGGAGAAAAGCGAGAAGGCGTACAGGCGGCCGTCACCACTCCCGACAATCACCTGCCCCCGGACCACCGTCGGCGAGGACCGCACCGGACCGCCTGTCCCGGCGGTCCAGTTCTGTTCGCCGGAGTCGATATCGAGTGAGAACACCCGCCCGTCGGTGGTCCCGACGACTACCCGGTTGCCGACAGCAGTCGGTGACGAAACCACCGGGCTACCGGTGTCGGACACCCACTCCCGTTCACCCGAGAACACCGAGAGCGAGTGGACGGTCCCGCCGGTCCCGCCGACGAGGACGCTCCCGTCGAGCACCGTCGGTGATGACCTGACAGCGCCCTCGACACCGGTCCGCCACTGCTGTTCACCGCGCTGCTGGCCCGGTAACTCCGCGCTCGTATTGTACGCGGCGACTGCCCCGTTGCTCCCGCCGTCCGGGTCAGTTCCGAACAGCAACCGCTCCGGGGCGATGACGGTGCCGCTGGTGCTCGGGTCGTACCGTGTCAGCGACGTGCCGGGTGCGGAGGCCGTCTCGGCGGACCACACCCGGTCACCGGTCTCCAGGGACCGGGCGTGTAGCGTGCCGCTCGCGGTGAGGGTCGCGACCGTCTCCTCGCCAACCGACGGGGCGGTGACGACCGGGTCGTCCGTGTCGACCGTCCAGGTCTGTGCGCCCGATGCCGCATCGAGCGCGTCCACCCCGCCGGTCCCCCCGACGAACACCTGTCCGCCGGCGACCGCCGGGGCAACCGGTACCGACCCGGTTCCTGCTGTCCAGACCTCGTCGCCCGTCTCCGCGTCCAGCGCGTACAGGGTGCCGTCCTCGCTGCCGACGAAAACCGTGCCGTCGACGACGGTCGGTGACGAGCGCACCGGGCCGCCGGTCTCGACCGACCAGCGGACCTCGCCGCCCGCACCGTGACCGACACCTGCGCCGACGACCGACACGACGCCGAGTCCGGCAGTCGCCTCAAGGAGTCGCCGCCGCGACAGACGAGGGGAGCGTGGAGGGCTGTCGTCGCTCCCTGTCATCTCGAAAGGGTTGGTCACGAGAGGTGGAAAACCCTTCGAGCCGAGTCGGGAACGAGCCGACAGAGGCCCGACCGGGCCGGCGGACCTGACCGCGGTGTGGCTGCCGATCGCAACGCAACCGTCGACCGCGGGAGCGCTAGGACTTCTCGTCATCGAGTCGACGCCGGAGGAGTGAGTAGCCGCCGAGCGCGGCGAGCGCGACTCCCGGCCCGAACCCCGCGCCGAACCCGTCACCGCTCCCGGTTCCGTTCTGCGTGCCGTCGTCGTCGGTATCATCACCGGCTGGAGCGCCGCCCCGGTCACCCGTGTCGTCACCGGTCCCCCCATCGGGACTCCCGTCGCCGGTCGACCCGTCGTCGGGTGTCGACCTGTCGAGAGGCTGTCCGGCGTAGCGCCAGTCGCCGGGGTGCCCGAGGGTGCCGAGTCGCGCCCGCGACCCCTCGCTCGACCCGTCGACGGTCGCCGACAGCGCGTACACCCCACCGGTCCCGCCGACGTACACCGTCCCGTTGTCCACCATCGGCGACGACCGGACCTGAACGCCCGTCCCGCCGGTTTCCCCGGGTTCGAGGACCCACAGCAGGTCGCCGGTCTCCGCGTCCAGCGCCGACACGCTCCTGTTCTCGCCCGCGAGAAAGACGGTCCCCCCGGCCACCGTCGGCGACGAGATAACGGGGTCACCGGTCTCGAAGCGCCAGACCGCCTCGCCGGTGGCCGCCGAGAGCGCGTACAGGCCGCCGTCGTTGCTCCCGACGAAGACCGTTCCCCCGGCCACCGTCGGCGAGGACAGCACCGACTGACCGGTCTCGAACCGCCACCGCTGCTCGCCCGAGGCGATGTCGAGCGCGTAGACGTTGCCGTCGACACTCCCGAGAAAGACCGTCCCGCCGGCCACCGTCGGCGAGGAGCTCACCCCGCCGTAGCTACCGAGGTTGAACCGCCAGAGCCGGCCACCGGAGCCTCTCGCCAGCGCGGAGACGATGCCGGTCCGGGACCCGACGACGACCGTCTCACCGGCCACCGTCGGCGAGGAGGTGACCGGGCCAACGTCTGCCGTCCACACCTGGTCACCCGTTGCCGCGTCCAGCGCGTACAGTGTGCTGTCCTCGCTGCCGACCACCACCAGTCCGTCGACGACTGCCGGCGACGACTCGACCGCGTCACGGGTCTCGAAACGCCACTCGAGTTCGCCCGAGTCGGCCGCCAGCGCGTAGACGCTCCAGTCGTTGCTCCCGACGAAGACCGTCCCGTCGACGACCGTCGGCGACGACCGGACCGCCTCGCCCGTCTCGAAGGTCCACTCCAGTTCACCCGAGTCGGCCGCCAGCGCCGAGACGGTCCCGGTCTCGTCCCCGACGTAGACGGTCCCGCCGGCGACTGTCGGCACCGACTCGACCGGTTGGTCGGTCTCGAACGCCCAGCGGACCCGCGGGTGGACCGACACCGTCCGGGTCGTGGTCGTCTCGCCGTCTGGCCCGGTGGCGGTCAGCGACACCGTCCGCTCGCCGGCCGTCTCGAAGGTGTGGGTGACGGTCGGACCCGTCGCGTCGACGCTCCCGTCGCCGGTCAGGTCCCACGCGTAACTGCCGGTGTCGGTCCCGCCGCGGACGCCGAGCGTGACCGACGTCCCGCTCGCCGGGTTCGCCGGGTCGACGTCGAAGAGCGCGGTCGGCCCGTCGAAACCGGTGGTGTCGCGGTGGCCGAGCGTGCGGAGCGCGACCCGCGACCCCCGACTCCCGCCCGGAACACCGGCGTCGACGGCGTACACCCGGCCGTCGGTGCTCCCGACGAAGACCGTTCCGTCGGCCACCGTCGGCGAGGACAGCACCGCGTCGCCCGTGTCGAACGTCCACACCCGCTCGCCCGAGACGGCGTCGACCGCGTAGAGGCTGTCGTCGCGGCTCCCGACGAACACCCGCCCGCCGGCGACGGTGGGCGAGGAGGTGACCGGGCCGCCGGTCTCGAAGGCCCACACCCGCTCACCCGAGTCGGCGTCGAAGGCGTTGAGGGTGCCGTCGAGACTCCCGGCGAACACGAGCCCGCCGAGCGCTGTCGGCGACGACCGGACCGGGGACCCCGTCCCGGAGGCCCACGCCTGCACTCCGGAGACCGCCGAGAGCGCCCGAACGGTGCCGTCGTCGCTTCCGACGAACACTCTGCCGTCGAGCGCTGTCGGGGCAGACTGGACACCCGCGCCCGCGTCGAACCGCCACGCCCGCTCGCCGGTGGCTACCAACGAGGCGGACACGCCACCGCCAGCAGAGCCGACCGTCCCGACGAGGAGGGTCCCGTCGACCCGCGTCGGGGCGGCCCCCGGGGTCCCGGTCTCGAACGACCGGACCTGGTCGCCGGTCGACGCCGACAGCACGTGTGCCGTCCCGCCCTCTGTCACGGTGACGACGGTGCCGTCGGCCACCGCCGGTGCGGTGCGCACCGGGTCCCCGGCGTCGAACGTCCAGACCGCCTCGCCCGACGCCGTCGAGCGGGCGTGCAGGCGGCCGTCCGGCGTCGCAACGACCACCCGGTCGTCGGCAACTGCCGGTGCGGTCGACAGTGGTCGTCCGGTGTCGAACGTCCACACCTCTTCGCCGGAACCCGCCGAGAGCGCGCGCAGGCGACCGTCCGCGCTCCCGACGAAGACTGTCCCGTCGACCACTGTCGGCGACGAGCGCACCGGGCCGCCGGTCTCGACCGACCAGCGGCGGTTACCATCTGCGCCGCCGACACCCGCGCCGGCGACCGACACGACGCCGAGTCCGGCCGCCGCCCGGAGCAGTCGCCGCCGCGAGAGGCGGACACGCCCCCCGTCGTCTCCTGCTGTCACGTGAGGATACTGCACCGCGGCGAGCAAAACCGCTTTGACTGACCGATACCGCGCGCACACCCCGGATGTCGGTCCCGACAGGACAGCGATGCCAGGGCTACCGGGAGAGCGGGAACCGTCGCTCGCGCTCCCGGGTGACCGCGGACGGCGGAATCGTCTCGCCGTCCACCTCGACGGGTTCGCCGGCGGAGAGTCTGCCGAACGCCGGTCCCTCGGGCACACCGAGTGTCCGCGCCAGGTCGGGGTCGAACGCCGCCTCGCGGGCCACGAGCAGCCCCGACTCCCGGTCGAGGCTGTCGTAGCGCGCCCCGAGCACGTCGACCAGTTCGTCGACGATGCGCTCGCGGTCGTCGGCGTCCGCGAGCACGACCCGCCCCGTCGGACGGGTGCCGCCCTCACCGGTCACGAGGGCGAGTGCCGTTCCGGCGACGGCCGCCCGGGTCCGCTCGCGGTCGATACCGAACGCCTCGTCGAGCAACTCGCCGGGCAGGTCGGTGACCGTGTGCTCCTCGACGGTCGACCGGTCGGCGGGCGCACGCTCGCCAAAGCGGAGACCGTCGGCCACCGTCGTCACGGACCGCTCGACGTCGCGGACGAACCCGAGGTCGACCCCGTCGGTCTCGCGGAGCCACGTCTCGCTGACCGGCCGGTAGCCGAGGTCGGCGACCGTTTCCTCGACCCCGGGCCGGTCGCCATCGACCAGCGCGTAGGCGGCCCGACTCGCCGTGAACGCCCGGTCCAGCACCGCCCGGCGCGTCTCCCGCGCCCCGTCGAGCGCATCGAACCCCCAGTCCGCGACGACGTGACCGACCGCCCAGTCGGTCTCGCGCACGACCCGCTCGAACCGGGGCGTGTAGTGCCCGCCGCCGAGTCCGACGAACTGACGCCGGGTCCAGTCCGCCCCGCTCTCGCTGTCGTCCCCCCGGTCGGCTTGCTGGTCCGTCCCCGAATCGTCCCGTCGGTCCGTTTCGGTGCCGACCGGTCGGTCGGGGGCGACACCGCGCAGGTCGAGCAGGGCCTTCGCGACCGCACGGGCCGCCGCGGGGTCCGACCACTGGGGTTCGGCGCTGCCCACCTCGACGAACATCGACGGTGCACCAACCTCCGAGGGCCCGTGGTGAGTACACTCCATCCCGACCTCGTACCCGTCGGGGGCGTGGGTGGCGAGTGCGTCGAGCACCGTCGCGTGTGCGTTCGGGCAGGCACGGGCGAACCGGTTCGCCTCACCGCCGAACTCGGCTGGACCGGCGTTACCGGTGTGGTGGGCGGTCAGCAGTCGCCCCGTCTCGCCGGAGTGACGCGAGGCGAACGCGAGCAGTGTCGGGTCCGCGAACGCCGCCGCCGGTCGCTCCAGGTCGAGATGGAGCGCCTCGAACTCGCGCAGACAGACCCCGTCGGTGCGGTACACCGTGCCGCCGCCGGCGGCGTCCGGGCGACTGTCGTCCTCGTGGCGGTCCCAGTCGGCCAGTTCCAGCAGGTGCTCGCCGATGTGGACCGACGCGCTGTCCGCCCGCGAGACGACGATACCGAGCATCGTCCCTATTCGGGTCGGCACCCGCATGAGCGTTACCATGCTCTCGCCGGTCTCACCGGTCGTCGACCTCGACAGTGTCCGGGGTCCGGCAGGGTGTAGTTTTAAGTCGCAGAACTCCGATGTCGGAGCCATGCGTACCGTACTGCAGAGCGTTCCGACGAGTCTCGACGAGTTCAACACCGAGTACGGTGACCTCGTCGTCTCGTTCGGCATCACGGTCGTCTCCTTTGTCGTCACGTTCCTGGTACTGTATCTGGTCGGCAAGCCACTGGCGGTCCGACTGACGAGACGCGCGCTCGACGAGGGGGAGTTCTCCGCGTCCATCGTCAATCTCGGGACGAGCGTCGCCGGTACCGTCGCGGTGTTCGGTGCCGTGGCCATCGCCGCGGTGGTCGCGGGGTTCCCGGTTATCCTCTCGGCGTTTGCGACGGTCTTTGCGGCGCTCGCGCTCGGAGTCGCGTTTGCCGCCTCCAATATCGTCGAGAACTTTATCGCCGGTATCTTCATCATCAGAGACGAACCGTTCGAGATTGGTGACTACATCGAGTGGGGCAACAACAGCGGTATCGTCCGCGAGATCAACCTCCGCGTGACGAAACTCGACACGTTCGACAACGAACAGGTGACGGTGCCGAACAGGGACCTCGCGAACAGTGCCGTCACGAACCCGGGAGCAAACAAGACACGACGACTCACCTTCGACTTCGGCATCGAGTACGGCGCGAGCATCGAGGACGCCCAGGCGGCCATCCTCGCGGAGGCAGCCGAGATAGGCGGCGTACTCGACGACCCGGAGCCGTCGGCACCGGTCACCGGTCTCGGAGACTCGGCGGTCATCCTGAACAGTCGGGTCTGGATCGACCCGGGGGAGACGAGTGCGGGCGCTGTCAGACACGAACTCGTCGAGCGGGTCAAGAAACGCTTCGACGCCGAGGGCATCGGGATGCCGTACGCCTACACGGAACTGACCGGCTCCATCGAGGTGGAAGGGGTCGAACCGGTCGCCGAGCGCCCGGACTGAGAGCCAGTCCGCCCACGGGGCGGCCAGGGAGCGGGTGTCCGGTCGGTTCACGCCGCCGACGGGTGTCCCGGGTCGCCTGTGTCGGAACCAGTACGATTTATTAACCCGGGTGCGTACGTCCGGACGAGCACACTGATGAACATGTCCGTCACGTACCTCCAGTTTCACCTGATATTCACCCTGCCGGTGTTCGTGGCGCTGTGGTATCTGGCCCCGAGTTACGGCAGAATCAGACGACGGCGGGCGGCCATCGGGCTGGCGATACTCGTCGCCGTGGCCTTTGCCTACACGACACCGTGGGGGAGTCACATGATACGCGAGGGTGTCTGGTGGTACGGTGACGGCGCAGTGCTGGTCCGGGCGCTGGAGATTCCGCTCGGCGAGTACATGTTCTTCGCGATTCAGACCCTGCTGGTGGGGATGTACCTGCACTGGCGGGGGTTCGACCCGACCTTCGAGGTGGGGGATTTCGCGCCCGAACCACGGCTGGTCGGCATCGCCACGGGGATGTTTCTGTGTGTCGGCGGACTGGGGATCGTCGCCTTTGCCGACAGCGGACTCTACCTCGGCGGGTTGCTCGCGTGGGTCGGCCCGGTTGTGACCCTGCAGTGGGCGGTCGGCGGGGGCTATCTCGCCAGACAGCCGCGGGCGTGGCTGGACGCGGCAGTCGTGCCCGCCGTCTACCTCTGGGTGGCCGACCGGATCGCTATCGGACTCGGCACGTGGACAATCTCCTCGGAGTTCACGACGGGTGTCACACTGCTCGGTCTCCCGGTCGAGGAGATGCTGTTCTTTCTCGCCGCCGGCGTGATGAGTTCGACCGGACTGGTGCTCTGGGAGTGGGTCCTCGACTGGAACGACCAGACCGGACGGCTCGACGCGCTCGTCGCGGAGTTCTCCTACGGGCCGGAGACCGCACAGTCGAGTGGCCGCTGACACGCACATTGATATGTCCGGCCCGAGTGGGGCCGGTATGGAGTCGAAACTGCTCTCGGCCGAACTCGCGGACAACATCGTGACGACCGCACGGACAGCAACGGGGGACAGTCTCCGGTCGGTGACCTACTTCACCCGGACCGACTTCGACCAGCTGTACCTGCGCGACGACCTGGAGCAGGACGCCGACCTCGACACGTTTGTCGGCCACGAGTGGCGGGGCTACCGGGAGACGGCCGACGCATACCAGACATCCGAACTCGGGCAACACGAGTTCACCGTCCGGGCGTTCGAGAACGGCTACCTGCTCCGTGTCGCCACCGACCGCCGCGGCGTGCTCATCACCACCGACGGGCTCTCGATGGGGAGCTACGAGGAGATCGCCGAGGCACTCGGGCGGATGCTCCGCGACAACGAGCGGAGCTGACTACCATCCTGTCACCGATTTTTCACTTCCACCGCCATCGTCGCTCCAGTCTTCCTGTGGCGGTCGTGGCGACACTCTGTTTCGTCTCGTGGCCAAAGCCGTAGTCTTTTAACCGTCAACGGACCGAACACGGCACATGGCAGGAGGTATCGTCGGGGAGTTTCTCGACCTCAAGTCGGAGACGGACGCGGACCTGCTCGCGATGCAGTGTGGTGACTTCTACGAGTTCTTTGCCGATGACGCCGAGACGGTGGCGGCGGAGCTGGACCTGAAAGTCTCCCAGAAGTCTTCCCACGGGTCGTCGTACCCGATGGCCGGGGTTCCGGTCGACGACCTGACACCGTACGTGACGGCGCTGGTCGAGCGGGGCTACCGGGTGGCCGTTGCCGACCAGTACGAGACCGGGGGTGGTCACGCACGCGAGGTGACCCGCGTGGTCACCCCTGGCACGCTGCTGGAGACGAGTGACGCGGACGCACAGTACCTCGCGGCGCTGGTCGCGGCCGACGACAGTTACGGACTCGCCTTCGCGGACGTGACGACCGGCCAGTTCCACGTCACCGGGGCGACAGACATCGACGGTGTGCTGACCGCTCTCTACCGGTTCGACCCGGTGGAGCTGCTCCCGGGACCGGACACACGCGCGGACGACACACTGCTGGACCGGATGCGTGAGGGGACCGACGCGACACAGACCCTGCACACCGCGGAGGCGTTCGCCCCGGGTCGGGCCCGTCACCGCCTGCACGAGCAGTTCGGCGCGGAGACTGTCGAGAGTCTGGGTCTCGGCGACGCGGCGGTCCGTGCCGCGGGTGCGGTGCTCTCGTACGTCGAGGAGACGGGTGCGGGCGTGCTCGCGTCGATGACACGGCTGCAACAGCACGGGTCGGGCGACCACGTCGAACTCGACGGGACGACCCAGCGCAACCTCGAGCTCACGGAGACGATGAGCGGCGGAACCGAGGGGAGTCTGCTGGCGACCATCGACCACACGGTGACGAGTGCCGGCCGACGACTGCTGACGGAGTGGCTCCAGCGCCCCCGGCGGAACCGCGCGGAGCTGACCCGGCGTGGGTCGGCGGTCGAAGCGCTCGCGGGGGCGGCGATGGCCCGGGACCGCCTGCGCGAGACCCTCGACGGCGCGTACGACCTCGAACGACTGGCATCGCGGGCCGCATCGGGTACCGCGGACGCCCGGGAACTGCGCGCGGCCGGCGAGACACTCGCCCTGCTTGCCGACCTCGCGGTCATCGTGGACGAGACACCGCGCCTGGCTGACTCGCCGCTGGCGGCTATTCTCGACCGGCCGGACCGCGCCGCCGCCGCCGACCTCGCGGCGACGCTCGACGACGCGCTCGTCGAGGACCCGCCGGGGACGGTCACCCAGGGTGGACTCATCGACCGCGGCCACGATGACGACCTCGACGCCGTCGTCGCGGACCACGAGGAGGTGAGGGCGTGGCTGGAGGAGTTGCCCGCCCGCGAGAAGCGCAGCCACGACATCACCCACCTCACCGTCGACCGCAACAAGACCGACGGCTACTACATCCAGGTTGGCAACAGCGAAACCGAGAAGATCCCCGACGAGTACGAGCACGTCAAATCACTCAAAAATAGCGAGCGCTACACCACGCCCGAACTGGAGGAGCGCGAGCGCGAGATGCTCCGCCTCGAGGAGCAACGGCACGAGCTCGAGCGGGAACTGTTCGAGGCGCTGCGCGAGCGGGTTGCAGGTCGGGCAGACCTGCTCCAGTCGGTCGGGCAGGCGCTCGCCGAGGTGGACACGCTGGCGAGTCTCGCCACACACGCGGTTCGCAACGACTGGACCCGGCCCGAGATTCACGACGGGGGGCGACTCGACATCGAGGCAGGCCGCCATCCGGTTGTCGAGCAGACCACCGAGTTCGTCCCGAACGACCTCCGGATGGACGACGACCGGCGGTTTCTGGTCGTCACGGGGCCGAACATGAGCGGCAAGTCGACGTACATGCGCCAGGTTGCCCTGATAGCGTTGCTGGCACAGGTGGGGAGTTTCGTCCCGGCACGGAGTGCCCGGGTGGGACTGGTCGACGCCATCTACACGCGGGTCGGCGCGCTCGACGAACTCGCGCAGGGCCGGTCGACGTTCATGATCGAGATGCAGGAGCTCTCGCGAATCCTCCACGCCGCCACCGAGGAGTCGCTGGTCATCCTCGACGAGGTCGGCCGGGGCACCGCCACCTACGACGGCATCTCCATCGCCTGGGCCGCGACCGAGTACCTCCACAACACCGTCGGCGCGAAGACGCTGTTTGCCACCCACTACCACGAACTCACGGGGCTGGCGGACCACCTCGACCGGGTGGCGAACGTCCACGTCGCGGCCGACGAGCGCGACGGCGACGTGACCTTTCTGCGGACAGTCCGCGAGGGACCGACCGACCGGAGCTACGGTGTCCACGTCGCCGACCTCGCGGGCGTGCCGGACCCGGTGGTCGAGCGTGCCCGGGACGTGCTCGACCGACTCCGCGACGAGAAGGCAATCGAGGCGCGCGGCGGCGGCGGTGAACCTGTACAGGCCGTGTTCGACCTCGGGAGTGGTCAGTTCCAGACCGCGACGGCGGACGCGGATGAACAGACCGCGGCAGATGGCGGCGACGACCGCGACGAACTCCGCGAGCAGTACGGCGAGGCCGCCGGAGACGTGCTCGACGCGCTCGCGGACCTCGACGTGAGCGAGACGCCACCTATCGAGTTGATGAGTCAGGTTCAGGAGTGGCAGCGGAACCTGGAGTGAGTCTGCTGTGACAGAGCGTGACAATCGGGGCGTGCAGGCGGCGAGCGGAGGACCGCGACGTGCTCAGAGCGCGGCGGTCGCTCGTCAGGGGAGCGGGAGCAGCGAGTCGTCGCCCGTGTCGGTTCGAATCGCGTCGGTGACGTGTTCGCCGCCGAGCAGGCACATCGGGACGCCGATGCCGGGGTTGGCGTCACCGCCGACGTAGTAGAGTCGGTCGACACCGGGGACGCGGTTGCCGGGCCGGAAGGGACCGGTCTGCCAGAGGGTGTGTGCGAGTCCGAGCGCCGTTCCTCGCTGTTTGTTGAACTCGCCGGCGTAGTCCGAGACACAGGCGGTGTGCTGGACGCGGATGCGACCGCGGAGGTCGACACCGGTCGTCGCGGCGATGTCGTCGAGAACCTGCTCGCGAAAGCGCGCCCGCGTCTGCTCGTCGTCGGCCAACCCTGGCGCAACCGGGACCAGCACGACGACCGTCTCGCAGTCCGTCGGCGCGACCGACGGGTCGGTCCGCGAGGGCACGTTGACGTAGTAGGCAGGGTTCTCGGGCCAGGCCGGGTCGTCGAAGATGGACGTGAAGTGGTCGTCCCAGTCGGGCGGAAGCACCAGCGTGTGGTGTTCCAGCGTGTCGATAGTCCCCTCGACACCGAGATACAGCATGAACGCCGAGGGCGCGAGCGTCCGGTCGGCCCAGTAGTCGTCCGGGCGGTCGACCGCCCCCGCGGGGAGCAGTTCCCGCTCCGTGTGGGCCGGGGGCGCGTTGGAGACGACCCGGTCGTGGACAGCCCGTCCGGTGTCGGTTTCGACGACCACACCGTCCGTGCGGGGCCCGAGTCCGGTCACCGGGGTTTCTGTCTGCACGTCGACGCCTTGCTCGCGGGCCACGCTCGCCACGGCCTCGACAACCTCCCGCATGCCACCCTGCGGGTAGTACACGCCGAGTCCGAAGTCGACGTGACTCATCAGCGTGTAGAGCGCGGGCGTGTTGTACGGTGACCCGCCGAGAAAGACGAGCGTGTACTCAAGCAGTTGCCTGAGTTTGGGGTGTTCGACGTAGTCGGCGACGTGGTCGTCCATCGTCCCGAGCAGCCGGATGGCGCGGGCCGAGCGGGCCACCGACGGCGAGACGTAGTCACGCAGGCGGGAGCGACCGGGGACGACGAACCGCTCCATCCCGAGGTCGTAGGCCTCCTCGGCCTGGTCGAGATACCGCCGGAACTGCTCGCCGGCGCCGGACTCGTAGGACTCGAACAGTGCTGCCGCCGCTTCGGTGTCGGCCGGCACGTCGACCCGGTCACCGTCGGTCCAGAAGACCCGGTAGTGGGGGTCGAGCCGTTCCAGGTCGTAGAACTCGCCGGGGTCGTGGCCAAAGGCGTCGAAGAACCGCTCGAACACCCCGGGCATCAGGTACCACGACGGTCCGGTGTCGAACCGGAACCCGCTGTCGACGAGACGGCCGGCAACACCGCCGACCGACGCGCGCCGCTCGTAGACGGTGACCTCGGCCCCCTCGCGCGCGAGATGGGCCGCGGCGGAGAGTCCGCCGACCCCCGCACCGACTACGCCGACCGAGTGACCGCGCAGGTCCCGGGTCATGGCACGTACCAGATACCGCGATCACCGTCCAGCCACTCCCCGACGACGACGTGCGGGAGGGCGACGATACAAATAAAGACGGTGTAGAAGGCGACCAGCCCCGGCAGGAGCGTCGCCGTGCCGAGCGGGTTGGGGGCGACCAGCCAGAGGAGCGCGGCCACCGTCGCGGTGGCAAAGGCACCGGCGACGAGCACGCCCCAGACGACCGGGACCGGGAGCCCCTCCGGTTCCGCCTCGCGGATGGCAGCGACCCGCCCGGACTGGCGCAGTGAGTACCACAGCGGGAAGTACAGCCCGATCGAGACGACCACCGGCACCACGGCGAAGTAGGTCACCAGCAGCGCGGTCTCACCGAGGTCCGCGAGCCAGGCAGTGCTGGCACCGTCGGTTGCGTAGCCGAGCGCGAGGTGTGTCACCAGTCCGACCGCGTACAGGCCGCCCAGCGGGAGTCGAGCGGTGTCGAGACGCTCGAACAGGAGTCCGACACTGCCCGGGTCGAACATCGAGAGCATGTACCCGCTGAACGCGGCGTAGGTGTCCGGCCAGAACACGAGCGGGACGACCATCACCGCCCCGCCGCGGACGAGCGCGGCGAGCGCCCGCCGACCCCGACTGTCGAGGTGGTCGCTCCCGACGAGCGCGTCCATCACGCGCAGGTCGCCGTGTCCACCCTTTGCGACCGCCGTGGCGAAACCGATACCCAGCGCGAGCAGCGGCGCGAGGAAAAACAGGAGCACGAACCCCACAATCGCGCTCAGGTACAGCAACACGTACCGCGCGCCGAACGGGAGGCCGCGCCGGCGGAGGTTCTCGAAGTGCTCGTACCCGCCGTGGGGCAGGTTCAGCGCCACCATCCCGACCAGGTAGACGACCAGTTGTGTCTCCAACCCGGGCAGTCTGCCGGTGACCGAGAGCAACCCGAAGACGACGGTCACCGACAGGAGACCGAGTCGCGAGCCCCAAACTGCCGGGTGTGTCCCGTTCCTGAACTGCCGGTAGTGGTGAGTCAGCGTTCGCATCGTCCACGCTTGGGGGCACAGCGGGTTGACCCACGGACCACGATACGGCGGGCCTTCATATGGTGGGTCGAAACGGGCACACGCCACCGGCGTGTTGCTGAGTGTTTATAACAGTCGCGGGCATACCCCGTGGTGTGCAGTTGGAGGTGCCGGACGTCGCCGAGCCATCGGAAAATGCCATGCAGTGGCTGGTGCTGGCGGCGACGTACTTTCTGCTGATACTCTTTCTCCTCGGGGTCGTCGACCTCCTGATCGGGCTGTACAACCTGCTCGTGAGCGGTAGATTCACCGACCCGGGCGAGATTATCGCCCTGCTTGATGCGGTGCTCGTGTTGCTCATTATCGTCGAGGTCCACCGCACGTTGCTCGCGTACGCCCGCGAGGAACCGGTTATCCAGATTGTCGTCGGTGCGGCCATCGTCGCCGTCGCGCGGGAGATAATCAGTTTCCGGTTCGAGGAGTTCGACAGCGGTAACGAGGCACTGGCCGTCGCCGCCGCACTGTCGGTGCTCGTCGTGACACTCGTCGTGGCGTACTTTATTGTCCGCCGGACCGAGACGACCACCGCGGAGTTGAGTTGACGGCGGACCCAACACCGCCCCGTTCAGCCCGAGCGGTCCGCCTGGAGTGGCACGGTCTGTGGCCACACCGTGGGTCACTCCGACGCCCCTACACCTGTCTCGCCTCGGCGAGGGTAAACGCCCCCTCGTAGAGGGCCGTCCCGACGACGACGGCGGTCGCGCCCGCGTCGCGGAGCGCCCGGATATCCGCGAGCGTGCCGACCCCGCCGCTGGCGACGACGGGGATGTCGACGGCGTCGACGACACGCTCGACGGGACCGGTCCGGACACCGTCCATCCGTCCCTCGACATCGACATCGGTGAACAGGATGGCCCCGGCACCGAGGTCGGCGTAGCGACCCGCCGCCTCGGCGGGGTCGAGACCTGTTCCCTCGGTCCAGCCCGAGACGACCACCTCGCCGCCGCTGGCGTCGAGGCTGACCACCACCCGACCGGGGTCCGACACCTCGGTCACGATTGCGGGGTTCTCGACGGCTGCCGTGCCGAGGATGACCCGGTCGACACCGCGCTCCAGCAGGCGCGTCGCCCCCGCCGCCGTCCGGATGCCACCGCCGAGTTGCACGTCGACGCCGGTGTCTGTGCAGACATCGACGATAGCATCGATGGCGTCGGCGTTCTGTCGCTCACCCTCGAACGCGCCGTCGAGGTCGACCAGGTGCAGCGTCGTCGCACCGGCGTCGATCCAGTCGCGGGCCGCCGCGACGGGGTCGCCGTAGGTCGTGCCGGTGTCGCGCTCGCCACCGACCAACTGGACGACCTGACCGTCCTGCAGGTCCACCGCCGGCACCACCTCGAACTCCGGGAACATGAGTCGCTCTCGGTGGGCCAGCGACGAAAGGATTTAGATTCGACGTGGTGAGACGTTTCCGTTGTGCGGGTGAGAACTCACAGTCGGACGCGCTCGCCCGACTGCGCCGACTCGTAGACGGCCATCATCGCCTCGATGTCGGCGAGTCCGTCCCGGCCGTCGGGTTCGGGCCGCCGGTCGGTCAGGAGGTGGTGTGCAAAGTAATCGAACTCCTCGCGGGTCTCGTCGCGGCCGACATCCTCGAAGACGGCGCGGCCGGCATCCGTCTCGACGACGAGGGTGCGCTCGCGCCGGGGTTGGAACGCTGCCCGGACCCTGGCCGACCCCCGGGTGCCGTGCAGTTCGAGGACGGCGTTGGACCGGCCGGTGAGCGACGCCGCGAAGTTGCCGACGGCGTCGGGGAACCGCACCTGGAAGTCGACGTGTTCGTCCACGTCCTCGACGGGGGCCGAGCGGCGCGTCTCGCCTCGCACGGCTACCGGGTCCGCGCCGAGCAGGTACCGGGTCGTGTTGAGCGGGTAGACCCCAACGTCCATCAGCGCCCCGCCACCCGCGAGGTCGGCGTCGAGTCGCCACTGGTCCGGCCCGCGGGACCCGCCGAGCACGTCGTAACTGAAGTCACCGAACGCCCGGGTGACCGTGCCGAACTCGCCGGCCGCGACCGCCTCGCGGAGTCGGCGGAACACGGGGTCTGTCTGCATCCGGTAGGCGGTCATCAGTGTGACACCGGCATCCTCGCAGACCTCGACGAGACGCCGGGCGCGGTCGACGGTCGCCTCCAGCGGTTTCTCGCAGAGAACAGTCTTCCCGTGTGCGGCGGCCGTCTCGACGTGCGGGAGGTGCAGGCGGGTCGGCGTGGCGACGTAGACGGCGTCGTAGGCGTCGGTCGCCGCGCCCCCGGCGTAGGCGTCGTAGTCGAGGGTCCGGACACCGTGTTCGTCGGCGACCGCCTCGCGGGTCTCGGGGGTGCCGGAGACGCCGACGGTGAACGTGCAGTAGTCACTCGCCTCGATAGCCGGCACGGAGACGTTACGGCCGTAGTTGCCGAGACCGACGACCGCCATCCGGACCTCGCCGTCGGGGTCGGTGTCCCAGTCGCGGTGCTCGAACGCCGCGAGCGTGTCTGTGAGCGCCATGTCCGACAGTCGACCCGGAGGTGCAAAAGCGACAGGACCGGTGAGTTGCGGTCAGTATTTTGGAGTGGCACCCGTCACGTCGTAGACCTCCTGCATGAGGTCGTCGCGGCGGCGTTGCCAGTCCGCGAACGCCCGGGGGGTGGTCCGGAAACTCGCCGTACAGTTCTCTGAGGTCGGCGGCGAGTTGCCGGGTCTCGATGGCCCGCTGGAGCACATCCCAGTAGCCCCGTTTGCTGACGGCGTTGACAGCCTCGGTCATGAGGTCCTCGGAGAGAGCGTCACCGAGCGAGCCCTGCTCCTGGACCGCGTCAAGCACCTGCTGGATGGGCACGGCGTCGATGACCTCCACGAGGTCCGTCATGTCGAGAGCACTCCCGAGGATGTTGTAGCAGTCGAGTCCGGCGAAGCGCTTGCCGAAGGTGTTGTGCACCGAGCGGTTGTACCGCCACAGTCCCGCCTCGCTGACGTTCCCGTCGCTCACCGCATCGACCGCGACCGACCCCGCCCAGTAGCCGGCCATCGCGGCCCCCTCGATGCCGCCCCC
>CAYZGA010000042.1:2292-18120 GCA_964477945.1 uncultured Halobacteriales archaeon | reverse complement strand
CGGTGACTCGGCCATCTACGACACGCTCGTGCGGATGGCACAGGAGTTCTCGCTGCGCTACCCGCTGGTCGACGGGCAGGGCAACTTCGGGTCGATGGACGGTGACCCGCCGGCGGCGATGCGCTACACCGAGGCCCGGATGGCCCCCATCGCGGAGGAACTGCTCGCCGACATCGAGAACGACACGGTCGATTTCCAGCCGAACTACGACGACCGACTCGAGGAACCCGAGGTACTGCCGGCGAAACTGCCGAACCTCCTGTTGAACGGGTCCTCGGGTATCGCGGTCGGCATGTCGACAAACGTCCCGCCACACAACCTCTCCGAGGTTGTCGACGCGGTGGTCCATCTCATCCACAACCCCGACTGCGAGGTGAGCGACCTGATGGAACACGTCGAGGGACCGGACTTCCCGACCGGCGGGAACATCGTCGGCCGGGAGGCGGTCTACTCGGCGTACGCCACGGGTCGGGGTCGCCTGCGGATGCGCGCCGAGTACGAGGTGAAGCGCCGCGACACCGGTGCCGACCGCATCGTTATCACCGAGTTGCCCTACCAGGCCAACAAGGCGCGGATCGTCGAGCGCATCGCAGACGACGTCAACGAGGGGACCATCGAGGGGGTCTCGGACCTGCGCGACGAGTCCGACCGCAACGGCGTCCGTATCGTGGTCGACCTCAAGCGCGGCGCGAACGTCGATGTCGTCGAGAACCAGCTACTCGAGAGTCACCTCGAGTCCACCTTCGGGGTCATCAACCTCGCGCTGGTGGACGGCCAACCGCAGGTACTCACGCTCAAGGAGACGCTGGAACACTATCTCGACCACCGCAAGGAGGTCGTGCGACGTCGCTCCCGGCACGACCTCGAGGAGGCCCGCGACCGGGCGCACATTCTGGAGGGCCGACTGAAAGCCGTCGACCGGGCCGAGGCTGTCGTCAACGTCATCACGGAGGCCGAGGACCGCACGCAGGCGCAGGCGGTCCTCGAGGGTGACCTCGACCCACGGACAATCGAGGGGGTCGACCTCGATTACCCGGTCGTGCAGTCGTCGTTCGACTTCTCGGCGGCACAGGCCGAGCACATCCTCCGGATGCAACTCGGGTCGCTCACCTCGATGGAGGCCCAGGCGATCAGAGACGAGTACGAGGAGGTCCAGGAGCGCATCGAGTACCTCCGCTCGGTGCTGGCCAGCGAGGAGACACTGCTCGGTGTCATCGAGGACGAACTGCGCGAACTGGAGGAGACCTACGGCGACCAGCGCCGGACCACCATCATGGAGGCCGAGGGCGAGGTGACCCACGAGGACCTCATCCCCGAGGAGGACTGTGTGGTGGTGCTGACAGAGCAGGACTACATAAAACGGATGCCGGCAGACACGTTCGACCCACAGCGCCGGGGCGGCAAGGGCATCATCGGTGCCGACCCGAAGGAGGGTGACAGCGTCTCGACGGTGTTCCGGGCGAACACCCACGACTACCTGCTGTGTTTCACCAACCACGGACAGGTCTACCGGGTGAAGACCTACGAGATTCCGGAGATGTCACGGACCGCGCGCGGGAAATCGGCGGTCAACGTTATCGACCTGGCCGACGACGAGGAGATAACGGCCGTGGTCGACACCGACGTCTTCGACACCGACGAGTGTCTCACGATGGTTACCCGAAAGGGATACATAAAACGCACCTGCGCCGCGGACTTCGAGAACATCCGTTCGACGGGGCTCATCGCCGCGAGCATCGACGAGGACGACGCGCTCGTGGACGTCGAGGTGACCGACCGGGCGGGTGACCTGGTGGTCGCCACCGAGGGCGGGATGACAATCCGGTTCGACGAGCGCGAGGTCCGCGAGATGGGCCGCGACGCGCGTGGTGTCCGGGCAGTCGACCTGCAGGACGGTGACCGCGTCGCCGGTGTCGTCGCGACCGACGCCGACGACGAGCGCGCACTGCTGACGGTCACGCGCAACGGCTACGGCAAGCGGACCCGCCTCGAGGAGTACCGTCCCCAGTCCCGGTACGGAAAGGGGCTGGTCGACATCGACACCGGCGAGCGAAACGGCCGCGTGACAGCCGTCAAGGCCGTCGACGACGAAGACGACCTGGTCGCGATGAGCGAACGCGGTCAGATCGTGCGTACACCCGTCGACGACATATCGACGCAGGGTCGGAACACGATGGGCGTGACCGTGATGGACCTCGAACCCGGTGACCGGGTCGCGAGTGTGACCATCGTTCCCGGCGAGTGAGCCACGTTCCGGCGGGTCCGGACGACTTATGTTGTTGCTGACCGAATCAGATACATGACACTCGACGTGGATACGCCCGCACCACCCGAACTCGAGGCGTTCGACCCAAACGAGTACGAGGACGCCGATGTCATCGGTGAGACCGACTACCGCCGGGACGAACTCGAAACGTACCTGACCGACGGCGCGTGGGACCGGGCGTTCGCGGAGTGGGCCGACGACGCCGAGTTCGACGAGACGGTGTTCGAGATCATGCTCGACCTGGAGATGTTCCAGCGTTTCGACTTCTTCTGGGACTCGCACGCCGACCGGGTGGGATACCACGCGCCGGGCATCCCCGAGGACTGGAAGGAGCGCGAGTACCACCCCGACATCGACTCCTGGCGAACCGCCTCGACGATCAACGCCTCGCTGACCGAGCTCGGCCAGCTGGTCTGTGAGGTGCTGAAAGACGAGTACATCGACTGGGAGACCGAGTACGAGGCCCCTGACGACCTGCCGGATTTCTGAGTAGAGCCACCGTCCGGGCACGTCCGAGGGCTGTAGCCCGTCGTTGTCGGGCGATAGTGTCGGTCAGAGGGGTTGCAACTCCGTGGCGGCTGTCTGCAACCCCCGGTCGACCCGGACAGTCACACGCCTCCCCAGCCGATTCGCTCGCTCGGCTCGCCGTTCACTCCGAGGGCGTCGCGGAGGGCCACGAGATTCGCGGGCTCTGGCCCTGACCGCGGTCGGTTCAGTCGTCGGCCACCCCGTCGACGAGGCGGTCGGTGGCGTCGACCATCGCGGTAACCGACGCCGCGGTGATGTCCGAATCGCTCGCCGAGACGGCGACACTCTCGTCGTCGCGGGACATCTCCACCTCGACGGTGACGAGCGCGTCCGTGCCGCCGGTGATAGCGTCGACGTGGTACGACTCCAGCGTGGCACTGCTCTCGTGGCCGAGCGCGTCGACGGTGGCGTTCATCGCCGCGTCGACCGGTCCGGACCCGGTGGCGGCGGCCTCGCGTCGCTCGTCGGCGACCGACAGCCTGACACTCGCGGTCGGCGGGTGGACACCGCTGACCGCCGTCAGGTCGAGCAACTCCACGTGACGGTCACGCTCCTCGCCGCGCACGTCCTCGGCGATCGTCAGGAGGTCCGCGTCCGTGACGCGCTTGCCGCGGTCACCGACGCGCTTGACACGCTCCACCACCGCGTCGAGTTGCTCGTCGGTGACCTCGACACCGCGTTCCGCGAGTGCCGCCTCGACACCCGCGTGACCGGCGTGTTTGCCGAGCGCGAGTCGGCGCTGTCTGCCGACCGTCTCCGGCGGGTACGGCTCGTACATCGCCTCGTCTTTCAGCGTGCCGTCGGTGTGGATGCCCGACTCGTGGGTAAAGGCGTTCTCGCCGACGACAGCCTTGTTCGGCGGAAGCGCCAGCCCGGTCAGGTTCGCCACCAACTGTGCGAGGTCGTACACCCTGTCGAGTGCCATCGTCTCGACGTCGTAGCCGTGTTCGAGTGCGATAGCGACCTCTTCGAGCGCGACGTTCCCGGCCCGCTCGCCGATACCGTTGACCGTGCCGTGGACCAGGTCGGCCCCGGCGGCAACCGACACGAGGGCGTTTGTCACCGCCAGTCCGAGGTCGTCGTGGGTGTGGGTGCTGGTCGGTCCGAGCGCGGCGAGTCGCTTCACACACGCCAGCGTCCGGTCGGGGGTCGCGTGTCCGACCGTATCGGCGTAACAGACCCGGTCCGCGCCAGCGTCGAGCGCCGCCGCCATCAGCGATTCGAGATAGTCCAGGTCCGCCCGCGACCCGTCCTCGCCGATGACCTCGACCCACAGACCGTGGTCGGTCGCGTACTCGACGAGTTCGACCGTCGCGTGACGGTTCTCCTCGCGGGTGGTCCCCACCTTCCCGGTGATGTGGCGGTCACTCGCCGGTACAACCAGGTTGATACCGTCGACACCACAGGCCACCGCGTGGTCGACATCCCGGCGCAGTCCGCGACAGAAGCTCGTCACTGTCGCCGACAGGTCGAGATCGGTCACACGCTGAATGGTCTCACGCTCGCCCGGGCCGGTGCAGGCGCTGCCGGCCTCGATGACGGTCATCCCCGCACGGTCCGCCGCCCGAGCGATGCGGACCTTCTCCTCGGCGGTCAGCGAGACACCCGGTGCCTGTTCGCCGTCGCGCAGCGTGGTATCGAGAAACTGTACGTCCCCGGCGTCGTCGAGTGAATCAGTGTCGGGGTGGCCCCCGAATAAATCGATCACGGGTCATGATAGCCTCACTCGTGACCGGGCGACCCACACGTAAGTACGTTCCTCCCGCGTCAAAACTGGCCCGTACCTCCGGGCCAGCAGTTATATCGCTGCCATACCGAGACGAAGCATGGACGTTTACGCTCTCGTCGGCAACCCGGTGGAGCACTCGCTGTCGCCGCCGATGCACGAGGCGGCCTACGACCACCTCGGACTGGACGCACGGTACGTCACGTTCGAACCGCCGGCGGACGCGGGTCGGCGGGCCGTCGAGAGCGCGGCTACCCTCGGCGTGGCCGGTCTCAACGTCACCATCCCGTTCAAGCAGGACGTGCTGGCGGCGGTCGAACCCGACGACCTCGCGGCGCGGATCGGCGCGGTCAACACCGTCGACCTCGGGACCGACCCGCCGACGGGGCACAACACGGACGCCGTCGGACTGGTGCGTGCTCTCGACCACCACGACGTCACGCTCGCGGGGCGGGCGGTGGTCGTCGGTGCGGGTGGCGCGGGCCGGGCCGCGGTGTTTGCGCTCGCAGACCGCGGACTCCGTGTTCACGTCGCCAACCGGACCGTCGAGACTGCCGAGGAGCTCGCCGCGGACGTGACCGGCGGAACGGTCACCGCACACCCGCTCGACGCGCTCGACGGACTCGTCGCGGAGGCAGACATCCTCGTGAACGCGACCAGCGTCGGCATGGAGGCGGACCGTTCGGTGGTCCCGGCGAGCGCTCTCCACGCCGACCTCGCCGTGCTCGACGCAGTCTACACGCCTGTCGAGACCCGACTGCTGCGGGACGCCGCGAGCGCCGGCGCGACGACTGTCGACGGTGCCTGGATGCTGCTCTACCAGGGCGTGGCGGCGTTCGAGCGCTGGACCGGACACGACGCGCCTGTCGACGTGATGAACGAGGCTCTCCGGACACGCCTCGACTGACCTATCGACGGTGGGTGACCGACAACGGCCCACGGGTCACGACCAACCCCCGGAGCGTCCGATCCGAACCGTTCTGTTCCAGTCTGCGGCGTACGATGGTGTCTCCCTCCATCTGTCGTACTGTGCCGGGTGTCGGCGGCGGCGCGCGGCCCGGTGGTCAGGGGATGCGGGCAAACTAAGTAACTGACCATATAATCTTCAAGTATATGCCAGTCAAGTTTATCGCCGAGGTCGTCAAGGGTCTGTTCGGTCTCTCGGAGACGACCCCCGACGACTCGGAGACGGAGACGAGCATCACCGTCGAGCGCGAGAGCGGCGAAGGGGCCGCCGAGACGTCCGACACGGGAGAGTCGACCACCGCCGAACCGGATGCCGTGGAGACCGACGAGGACACCGCGGAAGACGAAGAATCAGCCGGAGTCGAGGAGTCGACTGACGAGACCGATGACACGCCGGAAACCGAGGAATCAGCCGACGAGACCGATGGCACGCCGGAAACCGAGGAGTCGGTCGGCGAAACCGATGGCACGCCGGAGGTCAAGGAAGATAGCACCGAGGGCGGGGAGACAGTCGAGGAAGTCGAGTCGGCGGCACCGGTCGACGAGGTAACCGGCATCGGTCCGACGTACAGCGAGCGGTTGGCAGACGCCGGTATCGAGACGGTGGTGGAGCTGGCTGGTGCGGACGCAGCCGACGTGGCCGAGGCCGCGGAGGTCTCCGAGTCGCGGGCGGCAGACTGGATAACCCAGGCAGAGGACCTGTAGCCGTCTCGGCAGCTATCGACCGGGCGACCGCAAGACCGTTAATCGACGGAGCGTATAAATCGTGGTATGAACCCCGAGGTCGTCACCGGCTGCGAGTCGTTCGTTGCAACCGCTTCGAACGCGCACCCGGGAACACGCGTTCCGGTCGAGGTGCGGGTGACGGTCTCGGACCCGCTGACGGCGTACCGGCGCGCACGTGGCGAGGAGCCCGCGGCGTATCTCGCGACGACCGGGGGACAGCAGGGCTGGGGCTACTTCGGTGTCGACCCGGAGACGGTCCACGAGGTGGGCCCCGGAGGGTCGGCACTGGAGACGCTCGATGCGCTTCTCGCCGGGGAATCGCTCCGGCGCGGTGACTGCACGGTCCCGTACCCCTGCGGGCTGGTTGGCTGGCTCTCCTACGACGTTGCACGCGAACTCGAATCCATACCCGACAGCACGCGCCGGGACCGGGGACTGCCCCGGCTCCAGCTCGCGCGCTACGGCACCCTCGCCGCGTGGGAGGAACCCCGCGAGACCCCGACGACGCTCCGGATAACCGCCTGTCCCCGGGTCGAGTCACCCACCGACGACGAGGCCGTCCGGGCGGCCTACGACCGGGGCCGGCGTCGCGCGCTCGCGCTGGCGCGCCGGGCCTGCAACGGAGACCCCGCGGTCGGTCCGGCACCCGCGTCGGTCGCCGGCGGTCGGTTCGAGAGCGACTGCGGCGAGGCGGCGTTTGCCGACCGTGTCCGGCAGGTACAGTCCTACATTCGGGACGGCGACACGTTCCAGGCGAACATCTCGCAACGGCTGTGTGCCCCGGCGGCCGTGCACCCGGTCGAGGCGTTCGACGCGCTCCGGACTGTCAATCCGGCACCGTACTCCGCGCTGCTGGAGTTTCCCGGCGTCGACCTGGTCAGCGCCAGTCCGGAACTGCTTCTGGAGCAAACAGGCGACCGTGTCGTCACCGAACCTATCGCCGGCACCCGGCCACGGGGGGCAACAGAGGCCGAGGACAGCAGACTAGCGGCGGACCTGCTCGGCGACGAGAAAGAGCGGGCCGAACACGCGATGCTCGTCGACCTGGAGCGCAACGACCTCGGGAAGCTCTGCCGGTTCGGGAGTGTCGACGTGACCGAGTACCGCCGGGTCGACCGCTACGCCGAGGTGATGCACCTCGTCTCGCTCGTCGAGGGCCAACTTCGGACGGGGACCGACCCGTCAGAGGTGGTCGGCGCGATGTTTCCCGGTGGGACCATCACCGGTGCACCGAAACCCCGGACGATGGAGATAATCGACGAGGTCGAACAGACCCGTCGCGGTCCATACACCGGCAGTATCGGCATCTTCGGGTTCGACCGTCGCGCGACGCTGAACATTATCATCCGGACGCTCGTCCGCCACGGCGAGGAGTATCACCTGCGTGTCGGTGCGGGTATCGTCCACGACTCGGTCCCCGAGCGCGAGTACGCGGAGACACTCGACAAGGGGCGGGCGCTCGTGACCGCCGTCGACCGGGCGCTCGGCGACCGCGCCGAACTGGAGGTGCAACAGTCCCGATGACCGACGGTAGTGGACGGACGACCGACACACCGACGGTGCTGGTCGTCGACAACTACGACTCCTTTGTCTACAACCTCGTCCAGTACGTCGGCGAACTGGTCGCCGGACCAGGTCGGAACGGTGACCTGGTCGTCCGCCGGAACGACGCCGTCACACTCGACGAGGTGGACGCCATCGACCCGGACGCCGTCGTCGTCTCGCCCGGTCCCGGGACGCCGGCGGAGGCGGGCGTCTCGATGCCGCTGTTCGCCGAGCGAACGTACCCCACCCTCGGGGTCTGTCTCGGTCACCAGGCGCTGTGTGCGACGAGCGGTGCACCGGTCGGACACGCCCCGACTGTCGTCCACGGCAAGCCGTCGACGGTGTCTCACGACGGTAACGGTGTCTTCGAGGGTCTCCCCGACCACTTCGAGGTGGGCCGGTACCACTCGCTCGCGGTCGAACACGGGGACCTGCCCGACACGCTCACCGTGACCGCACGGACCGAGGACGATGCGGAACTCGTGATGGCCGTGCGCCACGTCTCCCGCCCCCACGTCGGTGTCCAGTTCCACCCCGAGAGTATTCTTACCGACGAAGGAATGAACATCGTCGACAACTTCCTTCGAAGGTATCTACCGGACAGCAGGGCGACAGGGGGTGAACAGCCGTGACCGACCGGCTGTACCACGTCGACGGTGACCTCGTACCGGCGGGGGAGGCGACGGTGAGTGTTCGGGACCGCGGGTTCATGTACGGCGACGCGGCCTTCGAGACACTCCGGGCCTACGGTGGGCGGCCGTTCCGGTGGGAGGCACACGCTGACCGCCTCTCGCGGACCTGCGAGACGCTGGGATTCGCCGGGTCCGTTCCGCCGGCCGGTGACCTCCGGGAGCGGGTCGCGGAGACGCTGGCCGCGAACAGTCTGACCGACGCGTACGTCCGGTTGTCGGTCACCCGCGGTGTCCAGCCCGGGAAGTTGACGCCGGCCGAGTCGGTCGACCCGACGGTGGTGGTGGTGGTCAGTGACCTCCCCCGTGGCGGCGTGGACGGTGAGCGCGTCTGGGACGACCCTGCCGTCGTGCGCACCGTCGACACCGAGCGGGTGCCGGACGCGGCGGTTCCGTCCGGCGCGAAGACCCACAACTACCTGAACGGAATCCTCGCGCGACTCGAACTCCGCGGGACCGACGCCGACGAGGCACTGCTTCGCTCCCGGTCGGGCTACCTGACCGAGGGGGCGACGAGCAACCTGTTTCTGGTGGCCGACGGTACACTCCGCACCCCGAGCGCGGAACTGCCACTGTTGCCGGGGGTCACGCGCGACGTTGTCTGTTCGTGTGCCGAGTCGGTCGGCGTTCCCGTCGAGACGGGGCGGTACGGGATGGACGCGGTTGCCGACGCGACAGAGCTGTTTCTCACGAACTCGACGTGGGAGATTCGACCGGTGACCCGGGTCGACGACCACGAGTTCGCCGTCGGACCCGTCACCCGGCAACTGCAGGCGGCCTTCGACGAGCGCGTCGAGGCGCTGTACTGAGCGGTCGCGGCGGGGTACGGACTGCTGTCCGGGTATCGCAATCCGGGCGTGTCAGGCCGCAAAGCGCCCGAGAACACGACAGCGTCCGAGCAGCCCGTATCACCCGAACGCGTCGAACGTCGACTGGCCGCCGGAGCCGGTGTACTCGGCGGCCTCCTCCAGTGCCGCGACGAACGGTTCGCGCTGGCCGGGGTCGTACAGCGTCGCCGCCGGATGCACACAGACGAGCAGGGGCCAGGTGCCGGCCGGGGTGCCGAGGCTGTCGATGTCGCCGGCCTCGGCGGTCACGGACACCGACCGCTCCAGCAGGTGCTCGGCGGGTACTTTCCCCAGCGTGACCACCAGTTCGGGGTCGACCGCTGCCACCTCTCGCTCCAGGTACGGTCGGCAGTTTGTTCGCTCCTCGACGAGCGGGTCGCGGTTCTCCGGCGGGCGACACCGCACGCAGTTGGTGATGCGCACGTCCGCTCTCGCGAGTCCCACCTCCCGGAGCGCGTCGTCGAGCACGTCGCCGCTCCGGCCGACGAACGGTTCCCCCTGCTCGTCCTCGGTCGCACCGGGGGCCTCACCGACGAGGAGGAGATCCGCCGTCTCCGGACCGGTCCCGTCGACGATACGACTCCGTGACTCGACGAGCGCCGAACAGCGCGTACACCCCTCGACGCCGAGCGTCTCGGAATCCCAGTTGTCGTCCATGTCCCCCGAAACGGCTCCGGGTACAAAGATGCTCCCGTCGACAGCCGACTCAAACTAACGTCGTGGAACGATTCGGCACCTCGACCGGGCTGTGCCGTGGGCTTACAGCCGACAGTATCAGGACCCGTCGGTGTGAGACAGTCGTCGAAACTCGTCGCCGGCACGGGCCGCAAGACGGGCCAGCCTGACCGGCTCGGGTCGACCACCCTCCGGGGTGAACGCACGGACGACCTCCGTGGCGCGCTCGTCCGCAACCCCGACGTTGCGCACGAAGAGGGTCCGCTCGCCCACATCCACCGGTCGACGCGGTGGCTGTGCGCGGTAGGTCTCCAGCCGGCGGGTCCGGTCTGACCCGGTGAACGCGTCGCGGATACTCCCGGCCAGTCCGTCGCTCGGCTCGAAACTCACGGAGAGTGCGGGCAGTCCGGTCTCGTCGTGGAGGCGGTGCAGGTCGAGGATGTTGAACCACGCGGGCGCGATACCCGCGACGAGGAGATACTGGATATCCTCGCGCGCGATGCGGTCGAACAGGTCGAGAATGGTGGATGTCGCGTCGGTGCCGCCGACGGCACAGGTAGCGAGGGTGATGCCGTCGACAGCGCGGTCGGCACGGACCACACACCCGGCGAGTGTGCTCCGGTCATCGCGGTACGACTCCGCGATGCCCAGTGCCCGGGTTCCGGACTTCACGTGTTGTCTTTCATATCCTCGAGTTTGTCGAGCAGTTCGTCGTTCGTGGCGGTGAACTCGAACTCGACGTCGCCGTCGTGCTCGTTCTCGTCAGTCGAGACGCCGTCGTCGTCCTCGAGGTCGGCGTTGTACTCCTGATTGTCCTGCTCGCTTTCGTCGTAGCTCCCGAACCCCATGCAGTACAACGTTAGTCTTTGACACGGAAAAACCAATCGACGTTTGTGGAACTCTCAGCGGGTTCGACCCGACTCGGAGTCAATCTCGTCGCGGGCGACGCGCTCGGCCCGCCGGAGCACCTCCCGGACGGGACGGTCGGTTTCGCGGGCGACGGTCAGGGCGTCGTCGAACTCGGCGCTGACGTCGTACACCGTCCCCCCGAGAGACGCCACCTTCACCGTCAGTTCGAACGACGCCTGTCCGATTGGGACGGTCACCGACCGGCGCTCCCGGTCGGCGACAAAGCGGTGGCCGCTGCCGTGCTCGCGGATACCGAGTGTTCCGGTCTCGGCGGCCAGCCGACGGGCGACCTGCCGGGCATCCTCGGGGGCGACGACCACCTTCACCAGGTGTCCCGGACGGGACTTTTTCATCGTCATCGGTACCGTCGCCACGTCGAGTGCACCGGCGTCGACGAGTCGGTCCTGGAGCGCGCCGAGCACCTCGGGCGTCGCGTCGTCGAGGTTCGTCTCGAGGACCGTCACGGGTTCCTGCCGGAGTGCGGTCGTCTCGCCGACCAGCGCCCGCAGCACGTTCGGGTGACGGTCGAACGACCGGTCGCCTGCCCCGTACCCCGAGGCCACGATATCGAGGTCCGGGAGCGAGTCGACACCGGCCGCCACGTGTGCGAGGATGGCGGCCCCGGTCGGTGTCAGGAGTTCACTCTCGACCGGACCGCCCCGGACCGACCAGTCGGCCGTCGCGGCGAGTTCGACCACCGCCGGTGCCGGAACGGGGTACTCGCCGTGGTGCATCCCGACGGTCCCGCCACCGGTCGAGAGTGTCGTCGTCACCACGCGGTCGGGGTCCAGGTCCGCGAGCAACAGCGCCGCACCCACCACGTCCGCGATAGCGTCGTCGCTCCCGACCTCGTGGAACCGCGTCTCGGTTATATCGGTCCCGTGGACCGCCGCCTCGGCCTCGCCGAGCAGTTCGAAGATACCGCGCGCGTCCTGTTCGACCGCTTCCGGCAGGTCCAGTGACTCCACCACCGCCAGCACCTCGGGGAAACTCCTGTCCGGTCCTGCTCCCTCGGCACCGCCGTGGCTGTGGTCGTGCCCGTGCCGGTGGCTGTCGTGGTGCTCACCGTCGGCCGACTCGCCGTGCTGGTGACTGTCGCGATGGTCACCACCGTCGGTGTCGTCGTGGTTGCCGTCCTCGGCGGGGTTGTCGCCCTTCCCGGTGGGACGGACGGTGACGTCGGTTGCCTCGATACCACAGCGGGTCGCGGTGCCGATGTCGTACGCGACATCGAGTCGGTCCTCGACGGGAGCGAGGGCGGCGGGGTCCGCTCCGGCTGCGACCAGCGCACCGAGCAGCATGTCGCCGCTCGCGCCCATCCGGCCGTCGAATGCGAGCGTCCGCATACCTCCCGTCGCGTGTCCCGGGACAATAGCCCGTCGGTCGAACAGACAGGCTCTGTCGACAACGAGGCGAGACGGGGACTGCCCTGTTCCCGGGCCCGACATCCTCACCTGCGGGTACGCCGTTATCTGGACGGGCGAGTTCGAGCTCGCGTCGCTCGTCCGACCGGCACCGGGTCCGTGTTCGTGCTCGTGGCGTAGCCCGCCGCCGGGGGACACAAGACACAAATCGCCGGCACGGTAACATACAGTGTGGCCGGACCGGTTCGTTTTCGCCACTCGACGGAGTCCTGGACCGCGGGTCGGGTCGAGCGGGCGCTTTGCCGGCCGCTCGACCGGAAGTTCGGGGCCGAGTTGACCGACCCCCGGTTCTCGCCGCCGCCGGAGTACGACGCCTGCCGGCTCTCGATGGGTAACGGCGACCTCGCGCTCGTCGTCTGGCACGAGTCCAGCGGTGCCTACTGGCTCGGCAACACCGAGACACCCGAGGCGCTCTGGGACACCCGGAAGTACACCTTCGCCGAGGCACCGTACCCGGTGGCGCGGTGGGCACAGCGGGAGTTGCTCGCGGACCTCGACGAGAGTGCCCCCTGGCTGACCGCGTTCCCGTACGTCTCGTGGTTCTTCTTGCCGGTGCTGTTCTCGAAGGACGGCCGGGAGACGACCCGGCGGTTCTTTCGCGACCACGCCGCCGGGTTCCCGGACGCAACCCGGGACGAGGGATTGGCGTTCTACGAGCGCCTGCTCGCGACGGGCGAACTCGACGCGGACCGCTACACGATGGCCTCGAAGCTGGGCACGAGCGGACAGCTCGACCTCGTCCGGATGCGGGCGTCGATGGCCGAGCTCAACGCCGCCAAGCTCCTGCTCGACGTGGGTCACGGGCTCGTCCCCGAGGTGCAACTGGACTCGGGGCACGCGCTCGATTTCCGTGTCGACGGGGAGACGCTGGTCGAGGTGACACGACCACAGCCACCCGGTCACCGCCGGGCCGGCACCGCCGCGTCCGCGCTGCGCGACACCGTGAGCAACAAGACGACGACCCAGCTCGACGCCCACGGCGGGGCCGTGCTGTTCGTGGACTGCACCTCCTTCCGGGACGACGAGTGGGCGAGTCTCCGCGCCGAACAGCCGGACGTGGGCTACCGGCCGACCGTCGTCTACCGGATGCGACCGGACGGCTCGACCGACGGCTACACCCGCGGGAACGTCCCGCTCGAGGTCGACGCGGTGCTCGACAGTCGGTGACCGGGCGGCCGACCGGGATGGCAGGCAGTGTCTGCCTCGGACAGAACGTTCAAATCCACCGGGACGCACGTACGAGTATGAGCGTCACGACGGCGGTAGTGCTGGCGGCCGGCGAGGGGACCCGGTTGCGCCCGCTGACGCGCAACCGCCCCAAGCCGATGCTGCCGGCGGCGACGCGCCCGATTCTCGAACACGTGCTCGACGCGCTCGTCGACGCCGGGATGGAGCGGCTGGTGCTGGTCGTCGGCTACCGGCGCGAGCGCGTTCAGGAACACGTCGGTCCGGAGTACCGGAACGTCCCCGTCGAGTACGTCCACCAGTCGAAACAGCTCGGGAGCGGTCACGCGCTCGCGCAGGCCCGCAGGGCTGTCGACGGCCCGACGCTCGTCGTGAACGGTGACCACATCGTCGAGGCCGGCGCAGTTCGGCAGGTGGCCGACGCGTTCGCCGCTGATGACGCCGGGGCAACGGTGGCGGTCATCGAGCGCGACGACCCCCAGGGGTACGGTGCGGTCACCGTCGACGACGGCGACCTCGTGGAGATCGTGGAAAAGCCCGAGACCGACGACTACCGGCTGATAAACGCCGGCATCTACGCGTTCGACGGGTCGATATTCGACCGCATCGAGGCGACACCGCGCACCGCAGGTGAACTCGCGCTGACCGACACCATCGCCCGCACGGTCGAGCAGGACCGCGTCGGCGCGGTCCGGGTCGCCGGGCTGTGGGTCGACGCCACGTACCCCTGGGACCTGCTCTCGGTCACGGCGGCGCTGCTCGACGGCGGCCACGTCGACGAGTCCGAGCGGGCGACCGGGGTCTGGGTCGCCGAGACGGCACAGGTCCACGAGTCGGCGACGCTCCGGCCACCGGTCGCGGTGGCCGCCGACACCGAGATCGGGCCGGGAACCGTGCTCGGGCCGATGGTCGCTGTCGGGCGGAACACGACCATCGGTGCGAACGTGACCGTCGAGCGGTCGGTGCTCGACGCGGACACCCGGGTCGGCCACGGCGCGACGCTCGTCGACGCGGTCTGTGGCGAGAGTGTCGCTATCGGAGTCGACGTGTCGGTTCCCGGCGGGCCGGCCGATGTCCAGGTCGACGAGCAGGTGTTCCGCGACCGCCGCCTCGGGGCGGTGCTCGCGGACCGGGTGCGGGTCGGCGGAGCGGCGACGCTCGCACCGGGAACGCTGGTCGGTCCGGGTGCGACGGTCGACGCCGGTGCGACGGTCGATGGACACGTTCCCGAGGACGGGAGGGTGGTGCGCTGATGTGCGGCATCATCGGCTGTGTCGGTCGCGGCGAGGAGACGCTCGGAACGCTCGTTGCCGGTCTGTCGAACCTGGAGTACCGGGGGTACGACTCGGCCGGGGTCGCGCTGGTCGGCGGTCAGGGGCTGTCGGTCCGCAAGACCGCCGGCGAACTGTCGGCCCTGCGCGAGCGCCTGGACGGGGCGAACCTCTCGGGGACTGTCGGTATCGGTCACACCCGCTGGAGCACGCACGGCCCGCCGACCGACGCGAACGCCCACCCGCACCTCGACTGTGCCGGCGAGGTCGCTGTTGTCCACAACGGTATCATCGAGAACTACCAGTCACTCCGGGCGGACCTCGAGGCGGGCGGTCACGAGTTCCGGAGCGACACCGACACCGAGGTTGTCCCGCACCTCGTCGAGGAGGGACTCGCGGCCGGCGACGACCCGGCCGAGGCCTTTCGCGGGGCTATCGACCGGCTCGACGGGAGCTACGCCATCGCCGCCGTTGTCGCCGGCTCTCGACAGCTCTTTGCCGCGCGCAACGACTCCCCGCTCGTGGTCGGACTCGACGGCGAGGACCCTGCCGGCGGTCCTGCGTTCGTCGCGAGCGATGTCCCCGCGTTCCGCGAGCACACGCCACACGTGCACTACATCGACGACGGCGAGTTCGTCACCCTCGACGGCGGTGTCACCGTCACCGACGAGACCGGGACCCGCGTCCAGAAGTCGGTCGAGACCGTCGAGTGGGACGCCGAACAGACCGGCAAGAGCGGTTACGAGCACTTCATGCTCAAGGAGATCCACGAGCAACCCCGGGCGTTGCGGCAGTGTCTCAGCGGCCGCGTCGACGAACTCGGGGCGGCGGCCGACCTCGACCTCGACCTCGGGACCCCCTCGGGTGTACAGTTCGTGGCTGCCGGCACGTCGTATCACGCGTCGCTGTACGGGACGCAGTTGTTCCAGCGGGCCGGGGTGCCGGCACAGACGTTTCTCGCCAGCGAGTACGCCACCTCGCCGCCTCCGGTTGGCGACGACCTGGTCGTTGGCGTGACACAGAGCGGCGAGACCGCCGACACCCTGAGCGCGCTCCGGGAGGCCGACCGG
>CAYZGA010000042.1:0-2282 GCA_964477945.1 uncultured Halobacteriales archaeon | reverse complement strand
ACGCTCGCGGTCACGAACACCGTCAGTTCGACCGCCGACCGGGAGTGTGACCACACACTGCTCATCCGCTCGGGACCCGAGATCGGCGTCGCCGCCACGAAGACCTTCGCCGGCCAGCTCGCGGCGCTGAACCTGCTCTCGCTCGCCACCGCAGAGCGTGCCCGTGACCGCCGGACGGTGCTGCCGGCGCTCCGTGACCTGCCCGGCAACGTGCAGGCGGTGCTCGACGACTCGACCGCCGAGAGCGTTGCAGGAGCGTACTGTGACGCCAGCGCGTACTTCTTTATCGGACGTGGACTCCAGTACCCCGTCGCCCTGGAGGGGGCGCTGAAACTCAAGGAGATAAGCTACGAACACGCCGAGGGGTTCGCCGCCGGCGAACTCAAGCACGGCCCGCTCGCGCTCGTCGAGAGTGACACCCCCGTCTTTGCGGTCGTTCTCGGCGACGACGAGCGCGCACAGAAGACCGTCGGCAATATAAAAGAGGTCGAGGCTCGCGACGCCCCGGTGGTCGCGGTCACCGACAGACAGAACGACGCCCACCTCTACGCCGACCACGTGCTCGATGTCCCGACGACCCACCCTCGCGCCGCCGCGCTGCTTGCGAACGTCCAGCTGCAGCTGGTCGCCTACCACATCGCCGACGACCTCGGCCGACCAATCGACAAACCCCGCAACCTCGCAAAGAGTGTCACCGTCGAGTGACGCGAGTCGGTCGGCAGACTCCCCCTCGCGAAGAGTGTCACCACCGGGCCGGTCGGTACTGATCTGCTTCCGACAGCGTTTATTTCGCTCGTTGCGAGAGACGAGTCGATGTCCTGTATCGCACACCGCGGATTCGCGGCAGTCAACCCGGAGAACACACTGGCCGCGGTCGCGGCGGCAGTCGACGCCGGCGCGGACGGTGTCGAACTGGATGTCCGGGCGTGCGGGTCCGGCGACCCGGTCGTCGTGCACGACGCGACTGTCGACCGTGTCACCGGGACCAGCGGCGCGGTCGCCGACTACGACCCGGTTGCGCTCGCGGCGCTCGACGTGCTCGGCTCCGGCGAGGGGATTCCGACACTCGCGGCGGTCTGCCGGACAGTTCCGTCGTCGGTCCGGCTCCACCTCGAACTGAAAGAGCAAGACGTTGCCGGCGCGGCTGTGGAGGTGGCCCGTCGCCACGACTGCGACGTGGTCGTCTCCTCGCGGATACCGGCCGCGCTTGCCGACAGCCCCGGCGTGAGACGGGCGTACATCCTCGACAGCGCCACCGAGCGGGGGTTCGAGACGGCCGCCGACCTCGGCTGTGTCGCGGTCCACCCACACCGGCGGCTCTGTACGGACTCGTTTGTCGCGACCGCCCACGAGCACGGGTTCGCGGTGAACGCGTGGACGGCCACCGACCGCGAGAGTGCCCGTGCCATCGTCGCCGCAGGAGCCGACGGGGTGATCGCCGACGCGCCGGAGTACTGCGAATCGCCGTCCGGTACCTGAGTTTCCAAAGGTCTTTTGTCATCCTTACCCAAAACTGATGCGATGGAGGACGTACAGGCTCTCAGGGATGCGCGCACCCGGTCGCTCGCCGACCTCGAACCGACGCCGTTCCGTGACCGCGTCGGCACAGTCGTCGGTGACACGTCGCTCCTGCCGGGGGCGCTCACTGTCAGAACGGCCCGCACGCTCGATCCGACCGCCGATATCGACGCGGCGGCCGCCCGGGGTGCCGGGGTGCAACTGTGCTACGAGGGGCTCGAACTGACGCGCTCGATTCTCCGCGAGCAGTCCTGGGACGCCGAGACAGGGGGGACGGAGTACTACCAGGACCTGCTAGTCGCCGAGGTGCTCGTCTCACAGGGGTTCTACCAACTCGCTCACACCGGTGTTGTGACAGACGCGGTGGCGATCATCCAGCAGTTCGGCCGGACACAGACAGCACTCGACGAACTCGGCGGCCGCCACGACGAGGACCCACTCGAGGTGGACGTGCTCGAACTGGCGGTCAACGGCGGTGCCGACCTCGTGATGGATGACCTCTCTGAGGCTGTCAGGGCCCGCAGCACAGACATCGCACGGACACTGCTTGAGTACCCGCTCCCCGACCCGGCAACCGGGCTGGGCGCCGCCGCCGACCGTCTCGACGCACTCGCCACCGAGACGCCGGTCGTCCGGACGAGTGCCGCCGACGACTGACGGGGGGACTGCACGGAATCGAAACGTTCACATTGGGCTCCGGGCTACGCACTGACGGGCCTGGGTAGCTTAGCGGTAAAGCGCGTCCTTGGTAAGGACGAGAGCCC
>CAYZGA010000041.1:0-18201 GCA_964477945.1 uncultured Halobacteriales archaeon | reverse complement strand
CCCCTCCCGCGAGGACGCTGTCGCGTACGCCGAGACGCTCAAGGAGACCCACCCCGACGTGAAACTGGCGTTCAACTACTCGTCGAGCTTCGCCTGGAGCCAGGAGGAGGACCCGCTCACCTTCGAGGAACTGGGCGATATCGGCTACAACTACATCTTCGTCACGCTGTTCGCGCTCCACTCGGGCGCACACGCGGTCTACGAGGACTTCAAGAACGCCGCTGAAAACGACGAACAGGCGCAGTTCGACCTCGAGGACCGCTATCTGGATCACGTGACCGAGAGCCACCACGAACTCTCCTTCGTGCCCCGGTACCAGCGTATCGAGGCCGAGTACGACCCGGACGCGAAGCGCCGCCAGCAGGAGTCTGCCGGCTTCACCGAGAGCGAGGAGGAGGCGGTTATCACGAGCGAGAGCGACGACGACTGATACTGTCGGCTGTCAGCCGACGGCACATTTCGCCACCCCGGGGTGCCGAATCGTTCCACGAGGGCACAGTCGACAGTGTAACGCGTACCGCACACCTATTTGTCGGGGGTCGTCAAACGGTGGGTATGGAACAGTTACTCGATACGGCACGCGAGGTGGTCGGCAACGCACACATCCCGTACTCGGGGTACGGGGTGGGCGCGGCACTGGAGACGAGGGACGGAACGGTGTACACGGGCTGTAACGTCGAGGTGGCGAACTACTCGAACAGTCTCCACGCCGAGGAGGTGGCGGTGGGGACAGCAGTAGCGGACGGTCACCGGGAGTTCGAGCGCCTGGCGGTCGTCTCGGCCGAGCGTGACGGTGTAACCCCCTGCGGGATGTGCCGGCAGACCCTCGCGGAGTTCTGCCCCCCCACCTTCGAGGTTGCCTGTGACGCCGGCGGCACCGTCGAGACATACCAGCTCGGCGAGTTACTGCCCGAACCCATCGGCCCCGGTCACCTCGACACGGAGGAGGAGCGATGAGCGACGACGAGACCGGTGTCGGCGACCGGGCCGGCAGTGAGGACCCCCGCGAGGACGAGCAGTACCACCTCGAACTCACCTCCGACGACGTGGCGGAGTCGGTGCTGTTGCCGGGTGACCCGGGTCGTATCGAGCGCATCGCCGAGACGTGGGACGAGCATAGCGTCGTCGCGGACCACCGCGAGTACCGGACTATCACGGGGACCCGCGACGGAACGCCCATCTCGGCCACGTCGACCGGAATCGGCTCGCCGTCGGCGGCAATCGCGGTCGAGGAGCTCGCGCGGGTCGGGGTGGACACCTGCATCCGTGTCGGCTCCTGTGGTGCCATCCAGCCCGAGACGGACGTCGGCGACCTGGTCATCACGACCGGCGCGGTCCGACAGGAGGGGACCAGCGAGGAGTACGTCCAGCCGGAGTACCCGGCGGCCGCGGACCACGCCGTCGTCTCGGCACTGGCCGCCGCGGCCGAGCAACTCGGCTACGAGTACCACCTGGGCGTGACCGCGAGCACGGACAGTTTCTACGCCGGGCAGAGCCGCGAGGGGTTCCGCGGGTTCCGCGCCCGGGGGAGCGAGGAACGCATCGAGGCGTTCCAGGAGGCCGGTGTGCTCAACTTCGAGATGGAGGCAAGCGCACTGCTGACGCTCGCGGGTATCTACGGGCTCCGGGCCGGCGCGGTCTGTACGGTGTTCGCCGACCGGACCACCGGCGAGTTCCGCACCGAAGGGGAGGGTCGCGCGGCGGAGGTCGCCAGCCGTGCCGTCTCGCTGCTCGCGGCGATGGACGAACGTGTCGAGGAAAGCGGGGCCGGGAGCTGGCACGCCGCGCTCGACCTCTGAGCGCGAGCGCTTCGTTCGGTATCGGGCGCTCGTGAGAACCGCGGGTGCTGGCCGTGGCCTGGTCGGACACGACACAGCGGAATCTCAAGGAGACCCTGCGGCCGTCGACTCACCCTGAGCGGGTCAACTGGTCGCGTCGGAACAGCAGAGGAGCACCGACTGACGGCGAGAGCTGTCGAACGGGGGGCTGACAGGCGCCTCACAGTTTCGAATCTGATACTGGCTAACAAAATTTACAAAGAACGAGAAATCATGACACACCATGGCGAACATAATTTCGGTTCTCACAGTCGACGACGACCGGGCGACCGTAGATCTGACAGCGACGTATCTCGAACGGAACGATGGGTTCAGCGTCACAACGGCGACAGGCCCCGACGAGGCACTCGACAGGATACGCGACCGGCCGCCTGACTGCGTGGTTTCGGACTACGAGATGCCCGGAATGAACGGACTCGAACTCTTCGATGTGGTTCACGAGGAGTTCCCCACGCTTCCGTTTATCCTGTACACCGGAAAGGGGAGCGAGGCAGTGGCGGGCAGAGCCGTGTCGGCTGGTGTCACGGACTACCTGCAGAAGCAGTCGGGGGCCGAGCAGTACGACCTGCTGGCGAACCGCATCCGCAACGCAGTCCAGGCCAGACGCGAAACCGAGCGGGCCAACAGACAGGAACAGTTGATGCGGTTGACAGAGTTCGCCGGTGACACCGGCGGGTTCGAGATGGACGTCGGGACCGGTGAGATGCTCCTGACAGTCGGTGCTCGTCGGCTCACCGGAATCGACCAGGAGTCTGTTCCGGCCGAGGAGATACTCGAACTGCACCCGCCGGACGAGCGAGCGGAGGTCAGAGAATCGCTGGAACAGGCGGCGGAGACCGGCGAGCAGATTCAGGGGGTCTGGGGGTACCAGCCCCGGGGCGGTGAATCGGGGATAATCGAGGTGAACATCACGCCGGTCACCGAGGACGGTGAGACGGCGCTACTCCAGGGGGCTGTTCGTGATATTACCGAACAACAGGAGCGCGAGGAGGAACTCCGGGCAGAGCGGCGGTTCAGCCAGCAGGCGCTCGACGCCGTACAGGACGTGTTCTACGTGCTGGACCTCGATGGAACGCTCCGGCGGTGGAACGACCGGGTTCGGGATGTCACGGGCTACACCGCCGCCGAACTCGCAGGCATGGACGCACTCGGCATGTTCCCCGAGGACGAACACGAGGCGCTGTCCGAGGCGATAGAGGAGACACTGGTGGAGGGCCAGGCCACAGTCAGGGCGGACATGCTCACAACCGAGGGGCGCACCGCCTACGAGTTCGTCGGGTCGCGCCTGACCGACCCGGACGGGCACACGACGGGACTGGTTGGAATCGGGCGGGACCTGGCCGAGCGCGAGCACGCGGATTAACTGCTCGCGAGAAACACAGACAGGGCTTTCTTGCCGCCACTGATGACAGACGGCGGGATGAATCTGGGTCATACCCCGCAGAGGACATCGGTGACACCGCACGAGGGTGTCTCACCACGACGGCCACGATGTGGTCGCGGGCACACTCGGACGGCAGATGAACGAGACTCATCCGAGTACAGCACCGACCGGGTGCCGCGCCTGACACGGGGTACGCCGTCGAGCGGGTGTCCCCGGTTCTCAGTCCGCGGACTCGACAGCCTCGGGAACGATGGTCACCGGGACCGCCGCCTCCTCGGCGACGACGAACCCGGTGTGTCCTTCGCGTGCCGCCGTCAGCAGGTTCTTCGACCGGTGACCGATAACGACGTGGTCGATACCGACGGCGCTCGTGAGTTCGACGAGCTGTCTGCCAATCGACGTACCCGGGCGGAGACCGCTCCGGTCGAGATGCTCGAGGTCGACATCAGCCGAGACCGGTGTGTCGGCGAGATATCGCCGGATCTCCTCGCGGAACGCCCGCTCGTCCGGTGACGCGTGCTCGGTTTCCGTGACGTGTACCACCGACAGCCCCTGGTCGACCCCGGTCGCCAGTCGCACCGCGACATCGAGAACTGTCTCGGACCGATTGTCGTTGCCGATTGCAACGAGGATACTCATACCCCTAAAACGGACCCGAACGAATAATACCTGACGGCCCGCTCACCCCCCACGGGGTCGACGAACTGTCCACGCGCAACGACCGGACGATGCACCGGTTACTCGAAGACCGCTCGCCGGAGACGTTCACACGGGCCTACGCGCACTATCAGCGTCGCCGGGGGGATTCTGGCACAGACCGGTTACTGTGGAGTGCAGCGCTCGTTCTCGGCCGACGGGTTCCCGGACCGGCCACACCTGGAGGGGCTCCACGCCGGGTTCTCGATCCTGGTCTGTACGAGAGTAACACCCGGCGAGAGGGCAGCAGCGGGGACCGGGAGGGTTTTTTAACGACCACACGTAGTGTGAGTATGTCGTTGACAGCGGGAGTCCTCGCGGTGCAGGGAGACGTCAGCGAGCACGGGCAGGCCATCCGCCGGGCCGGCGAGACGCACGGTCACGAGGTGGAGGTCGTCGAGATACGGGGGTCAGGGCTGGTCCCCGAGTGTGACCTGCTCCTGGTGCCGGGTGGGGAGTCAACAGCGATTTCACGGCTGGCACACCGCGAAGGTATCGCCGGGGAGATCCGCGACCACGTCGCGGCCGGTCGGCCCGTGCTCGCGACGTGTGCGGGACTCATCTTCCTCAGCCACGACTCCGGGGACGAGCGCGTCGAGACGCTGAATCTGCTGGACGTGGCCGTCGAGCGCAACGCCTTTGGCCGCCAGCGGGACAGTTTCGAGGCACCGCTGGCGGTGCGCGGTCTCGACGACCCGTTTCCCGCGGTGTTCATCCGTGCGCCGGTCATCGCGTCCGTCGACGACGGTGTCGAGGTGCTCGCCGAGTGGGACGACCGCCCGGTCGCCGTCCGGCAGGACAACATCGTCGGCACCGCGTTCCACCCCGAACTCCGCGCCGACTCCCGGATTCACGACCTCGCCTTCTTCGAGTGACGCTTAGTCGGGGCACGACCGGAACCACGTCGAGTCCCGAGAACGGACGACCGACGACCGCGAGTGACACACGGCGCGGGGAGCGTTCGGTCGCAAAGAGAGTCAGGGCAGATACCGGATGCTGACGATGCCGCTCTCGTCGGTGCGGACCTCGACACGCGCGACATCGTAGCGGGCGGCGTTCTTGTAGGTCATCTCGTCCTCGTGGACCTCCTCGGCAGTCCGCTCAACGTCGTCGGGGGCGACACGGAGCACGTGTATCTCGCCGTCCCCCTCACGCTCGATGGCGACCGCCTGCATCTCGTCCATCTCGGCGGCGATCTCCTGTACCTGTCGGGTGGGCGGTTCCGGGCTGGTCTCGACCGGGACTGAGTAGTGGGCCTCTAACTCCTCGACGAGGTACGACACCTCCATCGGTGGCTGTGCGACGAGCGTGGCCTCGACGATGTCGTGGGCCTCGAACCCCGGGTTCTCGATGAGGGTGAATATCTGCCCGGTGTCGACATCGTGGAGCGTGACCGAGGCGTCCGCGGCGTACTTGACGTAGAAGGTCCCCGCGGCCGTCTCCGGGTCCGAACTGTGCTCGCCGACCGGTTCGTCGAACTGTACCGACGGACTGTCACCCTCGTCACCGGCTTCCGACTCCCCGTACATTTCAACTGGGTCCTCGGCGTCGCCCTCGCCACCCGCTCCCGGCTCCCCGTACATCCCGACCGGGTCCTCGGAGTCACCACCGGTTCCGGGTGCGCTGTCGCCGGTGCTGGACGCCGTGTCTTCGAGTCCCGCACCGGGTGACCCATCGGTCCCGGCCGGGTCGTCGGCGTCGTCGGGGGAGCGGTCGTACGTCTCGGTCAGGTCGTCGGCGTCGTCGGGCCGGTCCTCGCCGGCGTCACCGTCAGGGGTCATGTGCGCAGGTACGCCGAGCGCGGGTTTCGGGGTTTCGACTCCCGTGGCGACCCAAGAAGCTAACCGCCCGCCCCACGAGAACGGCGTATGGAGGTCGACATCGGGAACGCACTGGCGTCGGTTGCCGACCCCGGCATCACCGAGGATGCGCTGGAGCGACTCGACAGGCGCGTCGCCGCGGCACACAGACAGATTGCGCGGGGTCGCGAGCACGGGGCGTTCGGCTACACCGCGCTGAATCTGCCCGGGGAGACCGACCCGGCGGCAATCCGCGAGGCGGTCACGCCGGTCGAGGATTGCGGGGCCGTCCTGACGGTCGGTATCGGGGGGAGCGCGCTCGGTGCGGCCACCGTCTCGGCTGCGCTCGGCCCATCCGCGGTCGACCACCGGGTGCTGGACAACGTGGACCCGGCACAGACCCGGGCGGTGCTGGACGACCTCCCGCTGGCCGACACGGCGGTACACGTCGTCTCACGCTCGGGGACCACCGCCGAGACGCTGGCGAACTTCCTCGTCGTCCGGCAGGCGATGGGTGACGCGGGCGTGGACTGGACCGAACAGACGGTGGTCACGACGGGTCCGGACGGCCCGCTGCGCGCACTCGCCGACGAGCGGGACCTGCCGGTGCTGTCGGTTCCCGCAGGTGTGCCCGGCCGGTTCTCGGTGCTCTCGTCGGTGGGGCTGGTGCCGGCGGCCATCCGGGGGCACGATATCGAGGCGCTGCTGGCTGGCGCACGCGAAGCAGGCGGAGGCCTCACGGGGTCACTGTTCGACTGCCCGGCCTACGCTTACGGTGCACTGGCGTACGCGCTGGACGAGCGCGGCGCGGGCGTCAACGTGATGATGCCGTACGCCGAGCAACTGGAGCCGTTTGCCGAGTGGTTCGCACAGCTCTGGGCGGAGAGTCTCGGCAAGAACGGCGGCGGACAGACACCGGTGCGTGCGCTCGGCGCAACCGACCAGCACTCACAGCTCCAGCTCTACCGGGCCGGTCCACGCGACAAACTCGTGACACTCCTGCGTCCACAGGAGCGCCCGGCGGTGACGATTCCCGACACCGATGTCGAGGCGCTCGCGTACCTGGGTGAAACCAACCTCGGGGGGCTACTCGACGCCGAGTTCGAGGCGACCGAGGCGAGTCTCGCCGCCGCCGGTCGCCCGAACGTCCGTCTCGAGGTGGACAGACTCGACGCACGCGCGCTCGGTGACCTGCTGTACAGCATGGAGGCCGCGTGCATCCTCGCCGGTGAGCTCTACGACGTCGAGACGTTCACCCAGCCAGCCGTCGAGTGGGGGAAACGGGCGGCGCGGGGTCTGCTCGGCGGCGGCGAGTTCCCGGAGCGGGAGGCGGTGGCCGACAAGCACCGGTTCGTCGTCGAGTAGTCACGACAGGGAGAACCGCACCCACAGCCAGCCGAGCACGACGGTCAGCAGTGCGCCGACGGCTATACCCGACACCGCCCACGCGCCGATAACGACCGGGAGCGGGTCGAACTCGGTGTAGATGCCAAAGCCTGCATCCGAGACGGCCTCCGGCGAGGTCAGCGAGAGCGCCGACGGGGTCACGAGCGCCATACAGAGACCGGTAATCACCACCCCGAGCATGAGCACCCACATCCAGAGGTCCTCGATGCGGAGGTGCCACTCCATGCGCTCCTCGTCGGAGACCCGGCGACCGACGTGGTACTTCTGGTAGACGAGCGCGGCCGCACCGCTGAACATCGACGCCACACCGAGCAGAACGGCGATGCCGCCGACGATGTTCAGTGACGCCCCCGGCCCGCCTTCGAGCGCCTGGACCGCCTCGGACTGCATCGAGAGCACCGGACCGTACGTCGCGGCGACCCCGAGACCGACGACCGCGACGGCGACTTTCCTGTCGAGCGAGAGCGAGAACAGGGTCCCGGCGTCGCCCCGCAACCGCTCGTACGCTGCCATCGGGTCCGTCTCCGAGTCACTCATCACCTGTTCGTTCGACTGTCCGGTATTGGGGCTGTCGGTCTGTGTCGGCCCGGGGTCCGGAGCGCTACGCTTTTCACCACAGCACCGGAATGAGATGCATGAGCGAGGATACCAACGACGAGTCGAGCGCAGAGACAGACCAGTCAACCGAGTCCGAGTCGGAGGGTGAAGAGCCCTCGTTCCGCGAGCGCGTCGAGGAGATCCGGCAGCGACGCGCCGAGGAAGGTGACGAGGAGGGCGAGGGTGACCGCGGCCCGCCCGAGGGAATGATGGGCGGCGGTGGCGGCGGTCCCGGTATGGGCGGCGGCATGGGTGGCGGCGGCAACCCCTTTGCCGAGATGATGGGCGGGATGATGGGTGGCGGCATGGGTGGTGGCGGTCGCGGCCGCGGTGCCGAGGGGGACAACGAGGAACTCGTCCGCGAGATCGGCAAACTCCGCGACGAGGTTCACGACCTCCGGCGGTCTGTCGACCGCATCGCCGACGCACTCGAGGACTGAGGCCCCGGCCCGACAGACCACAAAAACCGGTTGGCCACCGTTTTCCCGGACAGCACGGCAGGCGCCTGCCCGGTTACTGTCTCGCAAGTGTCGAACAGCGCGGCCCGGCAGCATCGCGGAGCGGAGTACGGAGCGCGAGACCGGGGGAGTGGGCAGCGGGCAACGCAGGGCTTTTTATCTCGACGGGAGAAAGAAGAGGTATGTTTGGAGGAGGCGGCGGCGGACTCGACCCGAGCAAGATGCAGCAGATGATGAAACAGATGGGCATCGATATCGAGGATATCGACGCCGAGGAGGTCGTCATCCGGACGGCCGACGAGGAACTGGTGTTCACCGATGCGGAGGTCCAGCGCATGGACGCCCAGGGCCAGCAGACCTACAACATCGTCGGCGAACCGGAGACCCGCGAGCGTGGCAGTGGGGGTGCCGGCGGAACAGACGATGGTGGTGACGACGGACTCCCGCAGGAGGACGTCCGGATGGTCGCCAACGCGGCGGGCGTGAGTGCGGCGCAGGCCCGGCAGGCGCTGGAGGCGGTCGACGGCCGACCGGCCGACGCTATCGACCGACTCCAGTAGCGTGGCACTCCTGTTCTGTCACGGAGACCGCGAGTACCTGCTCGACCCCGGCGAGCGGTTCGGGACCGACCTCGGGGTGCTGGAGGTCCCCGAGGATGTCGAACCTGGTGACACCGTCGAGACACACCTGGGAACGGAGTTCGTCGCCCGGCGACTCCGCGGGCCGGACCTGTTTCACCACCTCGAACGGACGGGAGCGCCGATGCTCCCCCGTGACATCGGGCTGGTGGTCGGTCTGGCGGGTATCCAGCGCGGTGACCGCGTGCTCGACGCCGGCACGGGAACGGGTGTGCTCGCGGTGACGCTCGGCCGTCTCGGGGCCACTGTCGACAGTTACGAGATAGACCCGGAGTTTGCCGAGGTGGCACGCGAGAACGTCGCGCTCGCGGCGGTCACCGACCGCGTGACCGTCCACACGGGTGACGTGACCGACCATCTCGACGAGCACGCCGGACTCGACGCGGTGACACTCGACACCGGGGACGCCCCCGCGGTCGTGGCAGCCACGCCGGACCTGCTCGCCGCCGGTGGCTCTCTCGCGGTCTACTCCCCGTTCGTCGAGGACGCCCGCGAGGTGGCCGAGGCGGCGCGGGCGGCCGACCTCGAGAACGTCCGGACCCTGGAGACGATTCAGCGCGAGATGAGCTTCGACGAGCGCGGCTCCCGACCCACCACAGCCGGTGTCGGCCACACCGGCTACCTCACCGTCGCCCGTCGGTAGCGTGCTGTTGAGTCCGTAACACCGTCGGCGCGAAGGCCCTACCGGCAGAACGTCCGGACCGCGCCGGCGGCCTGCCCGGGTGTCTCGGAGCCCGAAACAGCGAGAGTGAGAGAACATCTGCCCTCACTCCCGGGTCAGTTCGAGCACCCGCCCGTCTCCGTCGAGTTCCATCTCCAGGCCCGCGCCGTCGAGTTCGACGGTGACCGTCGCGCGCACCGGGTCGGTCCCGTCGGCCTGGACCTGGTAGGTCGAGTACACGGAGTCTTCGCCAAAGAACACATCGTACAGTTCGTAGCCCTGTTCTCGATACAGTCCCCGCACGGCGGGGTGACTCGACGCGATGACACGCAGCACAGTCTCGTACTGGAGCCAGCACCGGTCGCAGGCGGCGCTCACACCGACGACGGGTTCGCCAGTGTCCCCGATATCGTGCGGGTAGTCGACGGTGGTCGTGCCCCAGCACCGCGGGCAGATGCCCTGCCTGAGGAGGTTCATGTTCGACAGCGCCCGTGCGAGGACGACGTCGGCCAGTTCGTCGAGTGTTCGGGGTTCGAGTGCACCGGCCGGTGCGGGAAAGCCGAGTTGTGTGCCGTGCTCGGGACAGTTCAGTTCGAAGTCCTGGTCCGCGTACCGCATCTCCAGCGAGCGGTCACACTCCGGGCAGGCCCGACTCATCTCCGCGGTCTGCTCGGTTCGCTCGGGTGCGTACGCGCCGGCGTAGAACGCCGACACCACCGCCAGCGCCGAGTACCGCGCGACGTAGTCGCCGTCGTCGGTTTTCGTGACGAACCGCCCCTCGAGTTTGTCGAGGTGGTAGTTGAACCGGCCGCTGTCGCTGACACCGACGCGCTCGCGCAGGTCCGAGAAGCTGAGCCCCGACACCTGACCGCCCTCGCGCACCGCCCTGCCGAGTTCGATGAGTATCCGCAGGCGTGTCTCGTCGCCGAGGGTTGCGAACGCGTCCTCGGTGGCCCGGTCCACGCTGCTGTTCTCGCTGTTCGTCGTCACACGACGTGCCTGGACGTGTTCGAATATAAATGTACGGACGCCGGCGGATTCAGGCAGTCCTGGTACCCGTGTCTGCCCGGACGACCCGAGGCAGTCAGCGAGCGACCGGTCGGGTACGTGGACACAACAAAGCGCTTATGAGCGTTATTCGAGTACGTGCGGTGGTATGATTGTCTCGGGAACAGTCGTCGTGGACGGGTCGACGGTCATCCGCGAGGGTGCGGTCGTGGTCGTCGGGAGCGAGATTGCGGCTGTCGGCGAGCGCGCGGATCTCGTCGACGCGTACCCCGACCACCGCGAGGTGCGCCACGACATCGTCGCGCCGGGGCTAGTCGAGGCGCACGTCCACTCGGTGCAGAGTCTCGGGCGCGGACTCGCCGAGGACTGCGCGCTACTGGACTGGCTGTTCGAGCACGTCCTCCCGCTGGAGGCGACGCTGACCGCCGACGAGATGGCCGTCGCGGCGCGACTCGGCTACCTCGAACTGCTCACGAGCGGCGCGACGACGGTCATCGACCACCTCTCGGTCGCCCACGCCGGCCGGGCCATCGAGGCCGCCGGCGAGATGGGTATCCGCGCGCTGCTCGGCAAGGCGATGATGGACCGGCGCGCGCCGCCGGGGTTACACGAGGAGACCGGCGAGGCGCTGGCCGGGAGCGAGCGTCTGCTGAAGCGGTATCACGGGAGTTTCGACGACCGCATCCGCTACGCCGTGACACCGCGGTTCGCGGTCTCGTGCACGGAGGCGTGTCTGCGCGGCGCACGCGAGTTGGCCGACGCCCACGAGGGGGTGCGCCTGCACACCCACGCCAGCGAGACCCGCCGCGAAGTCGAGACCGTCAAGACCGACACCGGGATGCGCAACATCCACTGGCTCGACGAGGTTGGACTCACCGGTGAGGATGTCGTGCTGGCACACGGTATCTGGACCGACGAGCGCGAGCGGGAACTGCTCGCGGAGACCGGGACCCACGTCGTGCACTGCCCGTCGACGAACGCGAAACTCGGGAGCGGCGTCGCGCCGGTCGGTGACTACCTCGACCGCGGGGTGCCGGTGGCGCTTGGCAACGACGGCCCGCCGGCCAACAACACGCTCGACCCGTTCAGCGAGATGCGCCAGGCCGGACTCCTCCAGAAGGTCGACCGACTGGACCCGACGGCACTGCCCGCCGACCGCATCCTCGAGATGGCCACCGTCGAGGGTGCGCGGGCCGCCGGGTTCGAGCGCGTCGGCCGACTCCGGGAGGGCTGGCAGGCCGACCTGGTCGGGCTCTCGACGGCGACGGCCCGGGCGACGCCGCTGCCGGACCCCGTCGCACACCTCGTCTACAGCGCTCGCGGTGACGATGTCGAGTTCACGATGGTCGACGGGGACGTGCTCGTCTCGGATGGCACCCTGCAGGTCGCCGACGCCGACCAGATCCGCCGTGAGGCCCGGTCGGTCGCGGACTCACTCGACCTCGGACCCGCGCGGGAGCGGGCACGCGCGGTCCGGCCCTAAGTCATCGCCCGCGAGACCCGGACGGGACACCGTAGCCGTGGCTGGTCGGTGTGTGTCCAAAAGAAGATGCGAGTTCGTGATGTGAGCGACGCCCGTGACGGTGTCTCAGTCCAGCAGTTCGCGGGTCCGGAGGCTAGCGTGACCGGCAACACCGACCACGATACCGACGATGTAGAGCATCGTCAGGAACACACCGAGCGCGGCACTCCTGACCCGGGAGTCGGTTGCTGCCTGACTGTCCGACAGCGACGCACAGAGGTCGACGAGTCGGCGCGTCGCCGCCGTCTCCGGACTGTCGGGGTGGCGACCGAGCGTCCGGGCGATGGGCGGACTGATACGGTAGTACAGACCGACCAGTCCGCGTCCGACGGGGGTCGTCCCCATCGACTCGTCACGGAAGCGACGCAGCGACCCGAGCGTCTCCGTGTCGTCGGCGGTTGCGGTGGTAATAAAGCACATCCCACCGCTGCTGTTGGTCTCGAACGACGAGGTTCCGCTCTCGTCGGAGGCGTTGCTCGTGGAGGCAACAGCGCGGAACTCGTAGGTCGTGCCGGACTCGAGGCCGGAGATATCGGCGGTAATGTCCGTTCCGGCACCGAAGTCGCCGCTTCCGGTCGCGTTGGGGAACCCGGCACCGAGCGGGCCGTACTCGAAGAAGACCGTCGCGCTGCTTGCACCCTCGAGCACGTCGACGCTGCCGTTGAGCGTCGCCGACGTCTCGCCGACACCCGTTGCGGGGCTGACCGACACCTCGACGTTCTCCTGGGGCGGGTCGCCGCCGCCGCCACCGTCCTCACCGAGTGCGTTTAGCACGTTCAGTCGCCCGGCACCCTGTTCGGTGCTGCTGAGACCGATGTCCTCGGCACCGCTTTTGAGTTGGGGGACGACGTCGCCCGGGGCCACGCCGCTGGCCAGCAGCGTCGCCGCCGCACCGGCGACGTGTGGCGAGGCCATCGACGTGCCCGAGATGCTGTTGTAGCTGTCGTCGGGGAACGCCGACCTGACACCCTCGCCGGGGGCCGCAATCTCGACCTCGGGTCCGGTCGAGGAGAAGCTCGCGAGCGTATCACTCTCGGTGGTCGCCGAGACCGCCACCGCGTTGGGGTCGTTTGCCGGCGCGTTGACACAGTCCGAGCACGGGCCGGCGTTGCCGGCCGCCGAGATGACAACGACACCGTTGTTGGCGGCGTTCTGAACGGCGTCGCTGACGACCTGACTGTCCGGACCGCCGAGACTCAGATTGATGACGTCCGCGCCGTTGTTGACCGACCAGTTGATACCGTCGGCGATACCGGAGAAACTACCACCCCCGTTGCCGCCGAGCGCTTTCACCGCGAGCAGGTCCGCGTCGGGGGCGACACCGTACAGTTCGATCCCGTTGAGTGCCGCCGCCGCGGTCCCGGCGACGTGGGTTCCGTGGTACTGGTCGTCGTCGTAGGGTGCGTCACAGCCACCGCTGCACTCCACACCGTCGACCGCGTACCCGCCGACGACGTTCTCACCGAGCGTCTCGTGGTTGACATCGATTCCCGTGTCGACGATAGAGATCGTGACGCCGTTACCCGTGTCACCCTGGTCGACTGCGGCGTCCGCGTCGGTGATCTGGATACCGTACGGGGCCGTCTCGGCCGTTCCAAAGTCGCCGTCTGCGGGCTGAACCTCCGCCTCCAGCGCCACCATCCGTCCGTTTGGCTCGACGTACCGGACGTTCGGGTCGTTTCGTAGCTTCCGGATGTCCGCCCTGTCGAACTCACCCACCACCGACGTTCCGATGTCGTCGAAGTCGAGGGTCTGTGTTCGACTGACCGCGAGGTCCGTCGCAACGTTCGTGCTCACGCCGGGGGCAATCCCGACGACGAACTCCCTGCCGCTTCCACGGTCTCCGGCAACAGTCGTCGCGACCCCCGCGGTCCCGATACCCGCACCGACCGTCTGCAGTACTCCCCGTCTACTGAGGTCTGGCTTGTCAGTCATCCTCATTCGTGTGTATGAGTAACACCATAAAAGTCCTGTGAAATCAGACAATTCACTATCGACTGTTGATACTAACTGGACAGAAACACACACGACACAACAGAGTTGTACATTGCACTCCGCGTCGGTGCGCGCGGCGTTGCAAACGGCGGTGAACCGGTTGAGGCGCCACGCTCACATCCCGCGAGCGGGGCGGGCGTGTCTCGTGTGGTCACACGACCCGGAGTTGGACCTGCCAGAACTCGCGCCAGGCGTCACCGAGTGCGTCCTCGGGGTCGCCGGTGGCATCGACGGTGGCGGTGGCGTCGGCACGACGGATGAACTCACCGAGCACGGAGCGCTCACCGACGACGAACAGCCGGTCGGTTTCGTGCTCGTCGAGGGTCGCGAGACAGCGTTCGAGGTGGTCGTCTATCTGCTCGTCGCGGAGTCGCTCGAACCGTGACTGCGAGAACCCGCCCTTCGAGTGCTGACTCTTCAGCGCGCTGTCGAACCCGTGAAAGGCCGTGCGCTCGTCACCCTCGTACTGTCCCATCGCGAACAGGTCCGACCGGACGAGTGCGAGCGTGTAGCGCCCGCGGGGCTGGCACCAGTCGCGGTCGAGACGGAAGCTGTCACCCCACTCGACAAACGGGTCCGGGGGGACGGGCAGCCGGAGACAGGCGGAGACGAGCGCCTCGTCGTCAGCGAGCGCGAGACAGGGCGCGGCCCGGGAGACGAGCACCGCCCGCTCGCCAAACGCCTCGCGGACCTCGCGGGGGATGTCGTGTCCGTCCGCGACGTACGCCGTCAGTGCCCCCTCGCGGCCGGTGGCGACGGAGTCGAGCCGGTCGAGCACCGCCGACAGTCGTCCCCCCCGGAGCGTCGTCTCGCGGCGGGTCGACAGCGTCGTCTCGGAACTCTGGAGCCGGTCGACCGTGTCCTCGAGCTGTTCGATGCGGTCCTCGAGTTTGTTCACGCGGTGCTGGGCCTCCTGTCGCTCCGTGACTGCCTGCTTGCGCCGGCTCTCCGTGTTCTCGAGTTGCCGTTCGAGCCTGTCGCGCTCGGCGGTCAGTTCCCCGACACGCGTCTCGAGTGTCTCGATCTCGGCTCTGAGCTCGCTCCGGCCGAGCAGACGGTCCAGCATACCCGAACTCGTGGCGTGTGCCGAAATAAACCCGGCGGTACTGTCGGCTGTAAGCCCTGATACGGTCGTGCGTGATTATTTTCGGCCTGCTTGACCGAATCCAGGCGTTCTGCCGTCCGACACGCCACTCTGGCGATAGCATAGCGGTACAGAGTCACGCACGACCGTATGACGAGTTTCGCCACCCCGGGGTGGCGGATATCGTTGCGAAGTTACGTCCGACAGCAGAGCCGGGACCGTTCAACGCGCTTATTGGCCCGGCGATTCAAACGTGCGGAGTGACAGGAGACATCGACCGCGAGGCGTTCCTCGCCGGGGACCGGCCCGACGACGTGCAGATATACCTCCACGAGGACACCCTCTCGAACCCCGGTGCACTCGCCGCGCACGGCGAGTCTGTCCCGGACGGTATCGTCCTCCTGCTGGACGGAGAGGAGGCACGGACCATCTTTCAGGAGGCAACAGGTATCGACCCGATGGCGCTCGCGCAGGACGCCATGGACACCGACGGCGATGTCGACCGGAGCTGCACGGACGCGACCTGTCCCGCCGCGGATACCACCACACACCACCCGCGGCTCATCTTCGCGTTCGCGGAGCCACAGAACGAGGATGTCGGCGGCATCTACGCGAAGGGCCCGGTGATTCACGCCTACGTCGCCTGTGCCTGCGGCGAGCGCTACTCCGACAGGTGGGTCGCCGGTCCCGGGACCTGACAGGACCGTACAGCGGGAGCAGGGCTCACTCCGGCGTGGTCGTCTCGCCGTCGGGGCTGACACTCCCGGTTCGGTAGCCCGAGAGGTCGAGTGTGACGTGGTCGAACCCGAGGTCACCGATGTGCTCGCGGGCGGCACGGGCAAAGGCCGGGTCCAGCGCGGTGTCGAGTTCGTCCGCACCCACCTCGATACGGGCCAGGCCGTCGTGGTCGCGCACCCGGAACTGCTCGAACCCCCAGGCACGCAGGAGTTGCTCGGCGCGCTCGATGCGGGAGAGTCGTTCCTCGGTGACCTCGGTACCGGTCGGGATGCGCGAGGAGAGACAGGCCATCGACGGCTTGTCGGCGACCGAGAGGTCGTAGTGGCGGGCGAGTTCACGCACCTCGGATTTCGTGATGTCGTGGGCGAGCAACGGTGAGTGGGCGTCGAGTTCCTCGACGGCCTGCAGTCCCGGGCGGTGCCCCTCGCCCGTGTCCGAGGCGTTCGTGCCGTCACAGACGGTCTCGATACCCAGGTCGCGGGCGCGCTCGAACATCGCACCCAGCCGCATCGACCGGCAGTGATAGCAGCGCTGGTCGTCGTTCTCAACAAAGGCCTCGCTGTCGAGTTCGCTGAACGAGACGATGTCGTGGCGGATACCGATCTCGCCGGCGACCCGGCGGGCGTCCTCGAGTTCGGCCTCGGGGAGGGTCTCACTGCGCGCCGTGCAGGCAACGGCGTCGTCACCGAGGGCGTCGTGTGCGAGCGCCGCGACGACACTCGAATCGACGCCGCCCGAGAACGCGACGAGCACGCCGTCCCGCGCCGCGAGGTCCGCCCTCGCGGCTGCGAGTTTCGCCTCGACCATGACCGCCCGTTGTGACCGGCCATCAAAAAGCCCGGTGGTCAGCGACCCACCGCTCAGCCGCCCCACACCTTGCTTCCGGAGGCGGTGACCGAGACCCCCGCTCCGTGCAGGAGCACCGGGTCGGTGTCGGGCTGGACGAACCCGTTCGCCCGGAACAGGTCGTTTGTCCGGACCGTCCACCGGCCGTCCCGGACCTGCCAGGGTTCGTGCTCGATATCGGCGTACCGCACGGTTCCGTCGGAACCCTGCGTGAAGTAACGGTACCGCTCTACGAGAAAGTGCTCCAGGGTTCCCGGGTCGGGTTCGTGACACTCGCCTTCGGGGGCGTAGGTGGCGTCGAACGCGAGCGGCCGCGCCCCGGGGGTTCGCCGCGTGCTCCGAAATGCTGTCTCCGTCCCGCGGTCGTAGCTCGTGTCGGCGTAGTAGTACGGCAACTGGTTGAACAGGCGGGCCCCGGCGACCCCGAACAGGTCCCCGGCGTCGAGGCTGAAAAAGTAGATGCCGGGTGCCCCGTCGCAGGTGACGTAGGTCCGGAGATTGAGTTCCGGCGTGGTCAGGCCCAGGGTCGCGGGGAGTCCGGGCGGTCTGATATCCCGAATCACGAACGGCACGACAGAGAGGTACGCGTCGCCGTCGAACGTGTCCACGTCGAGTCGGTCCGGGAGACGCGCGGCGACCGTCTCCGGGTCGACCGGGTAACTCGCAAAGAACACGTCCCGCCACTCCATCTCCAGGGCTGGCATCGACCCCACTACGTGTGGTTCGTACTGAAGCGTTGTGCTCTCCTGGCGGGAGCCGTTCCCGACAGCGTCGTCGCCCCGGCCGACCGCACCCGCGGCGATACTGCCACCACAGTCGGGACACGAGGACTGTACTCGTCCGCCGTCCACGGCGATGTCGGTCGTTGCTGACGGTGTGTGACCGCGGGTCCGGACTGGAACTGTCACCTCACAGAACCGCAACCTCTACCTGCCCGCCGGGCGAGCAAAAGGTATGCAACTCGGCGTGATCGGACTCGGGCGGATGGGGCAGATTGTGGTCGACCGGACACTCGCGGCAGGTCACGAGGTTGTGGCGTTCGACATCGACGACGAGGCGATTGCGGCGGCCGCGAGCGCGGGCGCGATACCGGTCGACTCCATCGAGTCACTCGCCACACATCTCGGCGACGAGAAACGTATCTGGCTGATGGTGCCCGCGGGCGACCCTGTCGACGCCGCGCTGGACGAACTCGGTGCGTATCTCACGGTCGACGATATCGTCATCGACGCCGGCAACTCCCACTTCGAGGACTCCGTGCGGCGCGCGGAGACAACCGACGCGGCGTATCTCGACTGCGGGACCAGCGGCGGGCCGGCGGGTGCCGAGGTCGGGTTCTCGCTGATGGTCGGCGGGCCGGAGACGGCCTACGAGGCGTGTACGCCGGTGTTCGACGCGGTGGCCCCCGGTCCGGAGGGACACGCACGGATGGGACCGAGCGGGGCCGGCCACTACGTGAAGATGGTTCACAACGGTGTCGAGTACGCCCTGATGCAGACTTACGGTGAGGGGTTCGAACTGCTCCACGAG
>CAYZGA010000040.1:0-18225 GCA_964477945.1 uncultured Halobacteriales archaeon | reverse complement strand
TGATGGCGTCCTCGCCGGCAGCCTCGAACACCTCGCGGATACCGCTTATCGACATCTGCTCGACGCGGCTCGAAAACTCAGTCATACCCGGGTAATCGGTCCCGGAGCCGTTAACACTGCCGGTGGTACACGCCCCGACCCGTTGGTCACAGCGTCGGTCCTCGATGCCCCGGCACCGATGCCGGAGAGTCTGCGGTACGTTGGCGCGGTGTTCGTCGGAATCGGACCGGTCGCGCTCGCCCGGATGGCCTGGCGGGTCTCGACCTGACCGGCGGGAGTCGACGCGTTCATTCCCGGAGCGCACCACGAACAGGTATGGAACTGACCGACAGGGAGTACGCGGTGGTCGCGGACGTCTGGGGTGAGGAGACGCCACAGAACCTGCAGGCGGTAGACCAGCAACAGCTGGTCGCGATGCACGACCGCATCTCGCGGGCAGTCCAGACCTCCTACGTCGACGACGACCGGGACTCACTCGACGTGTTGCTCCCCATCGAGCGGAAGATCGTCACCGTGTTGCACGACCGACTGTGACGACCTGTCTCTGAGGTGGCCACGCGGCCGGCGTCACTCCGCCGTTGCCTCCTCGACACCGAACCCGGCGATGCGCGCCCAGGTGATACGGGTGTTCTCGACCTCCTCGACACGGATGTCGAGTCCGTTGTAGCTGATCGTCTCGCCCTCCTGGACGAGTCGACCGGCGCGGTTGAACACGAACCCGGCGATGGTCTCGAACTCCTCGCCCTCGGGCAGGTCGATACCGAGTTGCTCGTTTGCGACGTCGATGTTGACCTCACCTTTGACGAGTGCCGTGGAGTCGTCGACGAACTCGATGGGTTCCTCCTCGCCGCCCTCCAGTATCTCGCCGACGATCTCCTCGACGAGGTCCTCGATGGTCACCAGCCCCTCGGTGGTGCCGAACTCGTCGATAACGATGACCATATCGAGGCGCTGTTCGCGCATCTCCGCCAGCAGTTCGTCGACGTTTTTCGACTCGGGAACGTGCAGTGTCGGTTCGATGAGGTCCCCGAGGTCGATACCGTCGGCGTTGTAGTGGCGGTCCCGGACCAGGTCCGCCACCTCGACGATACCGATGACGTTGTCGAGCGACCCCTCGTACACCGGGACGCGGTTGTGACCGCTCTGGATGCACGTCTCGATTGCCTCGTCGACCGAGGCGTCCTTTGCGACGGCACTCATGTCCAGTCGGGGGGTCATCACCTCCTTTGCGATGGTCCGGTTGAACCGGAGCGTCCGCTGGAGCATCTCGCGCTCGTCGGCCTCCAGCACACCCTCGCGCTCGCCGGTCTTTATCATGTCGCGGATCTCCTCGCGGGTGATGTACCCCTCCTCGATGGCCGACTGTCCCCCGGTCAGGCCGTTGACCGCCCGCGTGAGGTAGTCGAAGAGCACAACCAGCGGGAGCAACAGGTACTCGGCGGCCTGCAGCGGTCGGGCGATGCGGAGCGCCCACGACTCGGTGTTGTCCACCGCGTACGATTTGGGTGCGCTCTCGCCGAACAGCAGGACCAGCGCCGTGATGCCGAAGGTGGCAATAAAGACCGCCTCGCTCTGACTGAAAAAGAGCGCGAGCAACCCCGTCGAGATGGAGGACATCGCGATGTTGACGAGATTGTTCCCGACGAGAATCGTCACCAGTAGGCGGTGGGGGTCTCTCTTGAGTCTGCCGAGCGTCTTCGCCCCCGACCTGCCCTCCTCGACGACGGCCTCGACCCGGTGGTCGGGAAAGGCGAACATCGCAATCTCGGAGGAGGAGAAAAACGCCGACAGGACGAGCAACACGAGGATGACGACCACCCCGAATGCGGCGAAGGTGGTCTCGGACACCGACAGTCCGAGAATGTCGACACTCAGCGGGAGGACGGTCGAGCACACGAGGTCGGAGGCGTCCACCGCCGGTGCTCCGGTGGTGACAGGCGACTGCATCGCATTACGATTTCCGACGGTCACAAATGAGGCTTGTGACAGACTGCACGCGACGGGTCCGAAGTCGTTAAGCCCGGCTCCATCGAAGGCGGGAGTATGCGGAAGCTCATCATCCGCGGGGACCCCGGCATCCGGAAGGGAGCCGTCATCGAGTACGACGGTGAGCGGTACGTCTGTTTCGGGATCAACCGGCAGGGTGACTGGCACGGTCCCGAGCGCCCGCAACTGTGGTGTACGGTCGGGAGCGCCGACGAGAAGGAGACCTACGAGCGCCGCGAGTACATCCCGATGCACCTCGATGTCGAGACCGTCGACGCCGACGACGTCGAGGTGCTCCGGGCGTCGGCCTGAACATTTTTGAACTGTCCACGCCGACAGAAACACGTGACAGACGAGTTGCCCGTCCGCATCAACCGCGAGGGACGGCGCGAACTGGACGTGCCGGGTTCTATCGAGGTGACCGGTTCGTTCGACGTGCGCTTTGTCAACCACGGCGAGGCGCTGCACGTCCACCTCGCCACGAGTGACGGACTCTCGCGGGTGGTCACGGTCGACGCGGGGAACCGGCACGTGCCGGGCAACGGGGAGCGGCGCGTCCGTATCGACGTGGACACCGACGCCATCGCGGGCGAGGCCGCCTACGGGCAACTCGACGTATCGACCGGCTACGGGACCGAGGAGCGCGGTATCGATGTCGAGGTGAGAGACCCCGCGACGGTACGCACGACCGTCGACGTAGACGACTCGCTCGCGAGTCCACCGCGGGACGACGTGACGCTGTTCGACCGACCGGAACTGTTCGTGCTCGGACTGGGGTTGCTGGCGGTAGTGCTCGCCGCGGTGACGGCTGCCGTCGTCGACGACGGTCTCGCGGTCGCCGGGGTGGGGGTGGTGCTGGTCGGTCTGGTCGTGGCACTCGGGTACGTGCTCAGGTGAACTGCTCCGGACACAACCTCCCCTGGCAGTCGCCCCGGACCGGTCGTCGCGGGCGGACTCAAACGATACCGCGAGCGAGACTGCCGAGGACAGGTGCGACGAGCGCGACGAGGAGTCCGAGACCCGCGATCTGTCCCATCGCCACCACGTCACCCAGGGCACCGGGGAGTGCGAGCAGGAGTGCCCAGACAGCGGCCACGACGAGACCGAACCCGAGTCCGGCGAGCACCGCACGGCGGAGACTGGCCGCGACCAGTCCGACCAGCGCACCGCCGACGACGAGTCCGAGCCAGTGCACCCCCGCGAGAACCAGTCCGACCACGACCGCGGCGACCAGCGCCACCCAGTGTGGCCGCGACTCCGTGCGAACGCGACGCAACTGGGCGCTCACCGCCGCCAGTCCGACGGTGTCGTTTTCACCCGCCATCCGTCCACCTCTTGAGCGGCAGTTCACCGCTGACCGCCCGCGCGGCAGTGGGCGTCGAACCGACGCCCGGTGTCTGCACGTCGGGGACCGCCCCCGGCCCGGTCATCCGTCCCCCCTGAACTCGACGGTGAGGTCGCCCTCGACGGTCCGGGAGAGCGAGCGGTACTCGCCGCGGGCCCACCGGGCGACCTGGTCGTCGTAGTGGTCCGAGAAGTACCGCCCGGAGTTCCCGCCGGGGAGGACAGCGAGGTACTCGCCGTCGTCGGCCAGGTCGACCTGCATCTCCCAGCTCCCGCCCCGTGGACCACGGTGGTCGAAGTTCTGGACCGTCTCGCTGGAGCCACCCCGCGGGTGCTCCGGGTACGCGAGAAAGTCCAGTTCGAGCGGGTGACCGATCTGGCCGGTGTGTGCAACGTCGCCGTACACCTCGTGGCCCTCGTCGTCGATCTCGGCGAGCGCGGCACGGAGCGCCGTCCGCATCGCCGCCCCCCGGCGGCGCGGGCCGAACCACGGGCTGTCCGGTGGCAGTTGCTCGACGACACCCGGGGTGGGGTAGTAGTCGTCGTCGAGGTCCGCCTCGTCGAACGCCTCGGCGAAGAGTTCGTCGCGGTACTGCGCGAGAAAGCGGTCGAAGAGGAGTGCCCCCTCGGAGTCGGGGTCCATCCGGTAGTCCCAGGCGTCGAGCGTGTCGGCGGCGTCGGTCAGGTCACCGGTGTCGCCCTCGCGGGCCGCCGCGACGAGCGTGTCGGCGAGTCGCGCCGCCCGGCCGTCGCGGGTGTCCCGGCCGACATCCCGCAGGAACGCCTGGTCGAGCGACCCCTCTGTGTCGACACGCTCGTCGAGCAGGTCGTAGATGCGCTCGCCCCGGTAGCCGGGGTCGAACTCGACGCCGAGGTAGTACGCCAGGTGGTCGTCGTCGACGGTCAACTGGTTTGCCGTCGCGAGATACGACGGGTTCTCGACGTGGGGGTTCTCCGCGACCGGGACCCACGAGAGAGGCTCGTCCGCGTCGGGGTCGGCGTCCCAGGCCGGCGGGCGCTCGAAGGGGTCGAACCCGCCCCACTCGCCCTCGGGGGCTGAGCCGTCGAACACCCGGTCACCCCGGACGACGTCGCCGTCGATACGCCGGACCGGCAGGCGACCGACGACCCGGAACAGGCGGTCCCCGTCGCTGTTGCCGTAGACGAGGTTCTGTGTCGGCGCCTCGAACTTCGCCGCCGCCTCGCGGACATCGGCAGCCGTCTCGCTGTGGGTGAGTTCGTAGATGGCGAGCGTCGTCTCGGTGGCCGCGTGACCGGTCCAGGCGACGCCGACCTCCTGTTCGGCCTCGGTGACCACCGGCCCGTGGACCGACCGCTTCAGCTCGACAGTCTCGTTCGAGCCGCCGTCGACGGCTATCTCCTCGGTCTCGGTCTCGAACTCGCGGGTCTCGTCCCCGTACTCGTAGGTCCGGCCCGCCTCGTCGGTCTCGTAGGTGTAGAAGTCGATAACGTCGGCACCGACGTTGGTGAACCCCCAGGCACCGTGGTCGTTCTCGCCGATGACCACGAACGGGACCCCGGGGAAGCTCACGCCGCGCACGCGGTGGTCGGGCCCGTCGAGGTGCATCTCGTACCAGACCGGCGGGGCCTGTAACTGGAGGTGGGGGTCGTTGCTGACCAGCGGCGCGTCACCGTCAGACAGTTGCGGGCCGACCAGCCAGCTGTTGGAGCCGAGTGTCGGGGCCGGCTCGAACCGTGCGAACCGGTCGACGGTCTGTCTGTCGACAGTCTCGCCGGGTGGCGGGTCGCCGGTCGGGTCGAGACCGAGACCGGCACCGAACGTGTCCGGGTCGTGGCGGTCGCGGATAATGTGGCTGCGGCTCTCGAACCGGTCGGGGTAGAGCTGGTCGGCCATCTCCGCGCCGAAGATGTCCGCGACCAGCGCCTTCCGGAGCGTCCGGAAGCTCCCGGTGAGGTTCCACGCGATGAGTTTCTCGACGATCATCGAGTCGGCGAGCGTCCACGGCTCGGGTTCGTAGTCGAGCAGCCGGAACTCCAGTGGTAGCGGCTCGTTCTCGATTGCGGCGTTGACCCCGTCGACGTACGCCTCGGCCGGGGGACCGGCGGGCGTCTCGCGAACGTGCTCGGCGGTGGTCTCGGCGGCGTCTGCAAACAGCATCTCGCGGTGGAACCTGTCGGAGTCCAGCGCGACGTCACCGACGACAGCCGAGAGCTGTCCGCGGAACTGTCGTCGTTGGAGGTCCATCTGAAAGAGGCGGTCGGTCGTCTGCACGTAGCCCGCCGCGTAGTACAGCGCCGCCTCGTCGTCGGCGGTCACGTGGGGGACACCCTCGTCGTCGTAGCGGACCTCGGCGGGACCGTGTGGGCTGTCCACCGTCGACTGTCGGCCTGTCTCCGCGGCACCCCAGACGGAGCCGGACAGCGGCGCGAACTGCCGGAGGTACGTGTTCGCCGGCGAGAGCAGGCCGCCCGCGACGCCCGCACCGAGCACAGCGCCCAGCACCGCGCGTCGCGTTGTCTCCCATTCCATACCGTCGAGTGTGGCGGTCCGGTGATGTACTTTTCGGGGTCACCGGCGGCCAGACGCGCCGACTGACCGCTGTCAGACCGGGGCGGGTACAGCAACCCCGGCTCCGGGCTGTAAGAGTTAATAACGTGGCGCAGAACTGTCCCGTATGGAGCGTATTCCGTTTGGCATCAATCGCCTCGATACGACGCTCGGTGGGGGGGCGCCTCGGGGCAGTGTCGTGTTGCTCGCCGGTGAGGCAGGGGCCGGAGCACGCGAGTTCATGTACACCTCGGCCGTTATGAACGGGACGGCATACACGGACAAGAGCCTGTTCGACCTCCACTACGGCAAGCAGCCGGCGAACGCGGTGCTCCCGGACGAGATTCACTACCTCTCCTTTACCGACAACCAGGCACAGTTCGAACAGGACGTCGAACTGTCGATGGAGACCGAACTCGCCAGGGCGGGGCTGGAGCGTGTCAACTTCGACTCGCTCGCGAACGACTACTTTCGAACCAGTTCCGTCCCGCGGGACTGGTACGTCGACGAGGATAGCGACCGGACCCGGTACCCCGGCGAACAGCAGAGCCTCGTCAACCTCACCGGTGACCTGCTGAACGACCGTGCCCCCGGAAATCTCGTCATCATCGACTCCCTGTCTGACCTTGTCAGTGCGACCGGCGAACAGCTGGAGTGGGCCGATATCATCTATCTGGTAAAGGGGCTCCGCCGGGTGGCTCACTCATGGGGCGGACTCATCATGCTGCACGTCGACTTCGAGACCATCACCGACAACGAGGAGGGACAGCTCGTCGACAGCTGTACCGGCACGCTCAAGTTCGAGTGGTCGACCGGTGGCAGTGTGCTCGCCCGGACGCTCATGCTCCAGAGCTTCCGGGGCGTGCTCTCACAGATCGACGAGGACGACCTCGTTCGCTTTGAGTCTGACCTCGGGGACTCCGGGTTCCGCATCAGCGACGTCCGCAAGATACGCTGACTACCCACCGGTGGTCGCTGTCTCACGCCTGTCTCGGCCTGTTCTCGTTCGGCCTGCAACCGCTCACTCCCCGCGTTCGACGAGGTCAGCGAACGCGGCGGCCTCGCGGTCGGTCTGTGTCTCGACGGGGGCGTCGTCGCGGAGACGGCGTTTGATGACCCGGAGCGCCCGGGGGTCGCTGTCGAGCAACCCCTCGGCGACGGCGCGTGGCTCCTCGACGACGCGGCTGACCAGACCGACCTGTCGTGCCGCCTGTGCGTCGAGCACGCGCCCGGACAGCGAGAGGTCCATCGCGACACCCTCCCCGACGACCCGGGGGAGACGGGCTGTTCCACCCCACGCGCCGAACAGGCCGTGGGTCACACCGCTCTCGGCAACGGTCGCGGCCGGCGTCGCGACACGAACGTCACAGGCCAGGGCGAGTTCGACACCGCCACCCCGCGCCGGTCCGTCGATACCCGCGACAACTGCCCCGTCGTACCCGGCGAGCGCCGCCGTGACACGCTGGCCCTGCCGGGCGAACCGCTTTGCCGCCGGCCTGTCTAGGTCGGCCACCACGTCGAGGTCAGCGCCGGCACAGAACGCCGAACCGGTCCCGGTGAGGTAGACGACCGGTTCGGTCGCCGCCGCGACAGCGTCGTGCAGACTATCGAGTCCCTCGGGCGTGAGCGCGTTGCGTCGTGCCGGTCGGTCGAGCGTGAGCACGCGCAGGTCACCCTCGGTGGTCGTCCGGATCATCGCTCGACCGGCCGGACCGCCGCCGGCACCAGTCGCATGATGTTGTCTATCTCGCCGTCGATGTTGCGCCGGAAGAACCGCTCGACACCCGGCAGTTTCCCGTCAACGACGAACCGGTTACGGACCCGACAGCCCGTCTCCCGCGCGGTCACCTCGTGTTCGCCGGTCACGTCCATCGCCTTCGAGCGGCCGACGAACTCGACATACTCCGGCGGGTCGCGCTGGATATCCCAGGTTCTGACGGCCATCGTCCGACTGCTGAGCGGGCCTGGCAGTTTGACGTGCCAGACCGTCTCGTCGCCGTCCTGTTCGAAGCGGTCGACCACATCGATTGCCCGGGCCCTGTTCGCGTCGCTCGCGAGCAGGTCCCAGACCTCGTCCTGCGAGGTGTCGACGTCGAACGACCGCTCTACCTCGACGGTCATAGAACGGGTTCGTGGGTCACTCAGTTAAGTTGTCTGGCTCGCCCTGCTGGCTGTGTCTGGCCGGGGTCAGACGGCCGAACACAGATATACCGGGACGACGTAGCCCGGAGTATGTTGTTGGTGCTGTGTGTGGACCGCGACGACGACCTCGGGCGGACGGCCGGCGTGGAGACGCCGGCGGTCGGCGAGGCGGCGGTCCGTGACGCGGCGGTCACACTGGCCACGGCAGACCCCGAGGACAGCGACGTGAACGTGCTGTTCGAGGGACTGCGCATCGCCGACGCGGTCGACGAACCCGCCGAGGTGGCCGCCGTCACCGGTCAGGAGGGGCGTGACGTCGACGCGAGTCGCCGGGTCGGCGCGCAACTCGACGCGGTGCTCGACAGGGTCGACGCCGACGACCCGCGGGCAGTCGTCGTCACGGACGGCGCACAGGACGAGTCGGTGGTGCCGGTCATCCGCTCGCGTGTGACCGTCGACGGTGTCCGCCGGGTGGTCGTCCGCCAGGCACAGGATCTGGAGTCGGCGTACTACACACTGAAACAGGTGCTCGCGGACCCCGAGACGCGTGGGACACTGCTGGTACCGCTCGGTATCCTGCTTCTCATCTATCCGCTCGCGCTCGTTGCCAACCTGCTCGGCTTTCCCGGGACGGTGCTTGGACTCGTCTCCGGGTTGCTCGGACTGTACCTGCTCGGCCGCGGGGTCGGCGTCCACGGGTGGCTCCGGTACCGCGTCGCGCTCGCCCGGCAGGCGCTTTTCAGCGGCCGGGTGACGCTGGTCACCCACGTCGTCGTCGCGGCGCTACTGGTGGTCGGCAGTCTGAGCGGTCTCCAGACTGTCGAGGAACTGCAGGCGACACGAACCGCCGGTCTGACACCCCTCGAATCGGTGGCGGCGCTCGTCTCCGGGGGGCTCCAGTGGGTCGCGGCCGCCGGGGTGACCGCCAGTTTCGCGCAGGTCACCGAGGAGTACCTCGCCGGCGGGTTCCGCTGGCAGTATCTCAACGCCCCCTTCTACGTCGTCGCCATCACCGCTGTCCTGCACGGTGTCAGTACCTTCGTGCTCGGCCGGACCTCCCTCGAGTTTCTCGCGCTCATGCTCACGACCGGCACACTGCTCGGTCTCGCGAGCACGCTCTCCTTTGCCGTTGCCGAGTCCTGGGCCAGCAAACGGCCGGTCTAGCGCCCGACGCCCACCCCGCGCGCTCTGTCGCTGTCGCCACCGCATCAAAATCGTGCGACCGGGTGTCATCTGCCGGGAATCCGATACTGGCCGGCTTGGACTGTCGTTGCCCGGTAGGTCGTCCTCCCGTGTCGTGTCCGCGTCGCCGACCGGGAGTGTCGAGCAGTCCCACGGCGCGGGAAAAGAGTCGGTCAATAACTCCCCGTAGACCGACTCTCAGATACGCCGTCCGGGAGTCGCCGGAACGCGACGGAGTGGCTCGTCGCGGCGACGTCGGCGTCTAGCTGCTGGTCGTCGCGGCGACGCTCGTGGCGACAACCGGACTCATCTTGTTCACCGCTGCCGTCACGACGGTCGTCGGTGCGGTCTTTCTGTGGGCTGTTGTCCGTCTCTACCGTGAGCAGACCGACGGCGCGGCGTCCCGCGCGTTCCACGCCGCGAACGCGTGCCCCGGTCTCGTCCTGATCGCCATCGTCGTCGAGTTGCTGGCAGTTCTCTGATACTGTCGGCTGTCACTTCGTGGAACGATTCGGCCGGGGTCCCCAAATATATCCTCGGCTTACAGCCGACAGTACGAGCGACGAGTCGGCATACAAAGTGCTATTACGCCCGCCGCCGGATACACCACATGACCGTCGTAAGCGTCTCCATGCCGGAGGAGTTGCTCGACAGGGTCGACACGTTCGCCGAGGAGCACGGCTACACGGGCCGGAGTGAAGTTGTTCGGGAGGCCGCACGGAACCTGTTGGCCGAGTTCGAGGACAGTCAACTCGAGGGCCGTGACCTGATGGGCACCGTGACCGTGCTCTTCGATTTCGAGTCCAGTGACGTCGAACACGAGATGATGCAACTCCGCCACGACCACGAGGACATCGTCACCTCGCACGTCCACAACCACGTCGGCGACCACTACTGCATGGAACTGTTCATCCTCGAGGGGAGTCTCGAGGAGGTGTCGACGTTCGTCGGCAAGATTCGCGCGACACAGGACACACTCTCGCTCGACTACTCCGTGACACCGGTCGACCGTATCGACGGTCTGGTCTGACCCGTCCCGACCACGTCTCCGTATCGACGGGCCGGTCGCCCCCGCCGGCAGTTCCGCCGAACCGCTGGACTGGGGCTGCTGTGCCCCGGTGCTGTCGCGGTTACGGGCCGAGTCGTGCCTCCTCGATCCGTATCCGGCCGCGACTGCCGTCGAACTCGGTGGTGTACTCGAGTTCTATCGGGCGGTCCATGTGTGGACCGTCGGTCACGAGCGTCTCGAACTCGCCGCCCTCGCCGAGCGGGTGGACACCGTAGGTCTCGTCGAGCGTCTCCAGGTCCGCGAGCGCGTCGGCGTCGAGTTGGCGGCCGAGCCAGGACTCGTCGAGTCCGGCGGCGGCCACCGCGACGACGCGAATCTCGAACCCGGCGTCCAGCATCGCGGCGGCGGCGTCGTACGGGTCGCGCTCCCACAGCGGGGCGAACACGTCGACGCCGAGTCGGTCTGCCATGTCACTCACCCGGGAGTGCTGGTACTCGCTAGCGACGGCACCGACGGTCACACCCGCGAGTCCGCCGTCGAGGTCGCTGTCGAGGTCCGCGAGCGCGGCCTCGAGCGGTTCGAGTTCGGCGTCGCCGCGCTCGGCCGCGTCGGTACCGTCGAAGCTGTCGGGGCGGACCGCCACCAGGTCGAGACCGATGCTCTCGGCGGCCAGTCCGGCGAGTTCGGTCGCCGGGACGTGGTACATATACGAGTCACCGTCCGGGTGGACGGTCAGCAGGCGCTCGACAGGGTACCCGCGTTCGAGCGCCCGGTACAGCGCCCACGAGGAGTCCTTGCCACCCGAGAACAGCCCCACCCACGCGCCGTCGTCGTTCATGTCCGATGTTGCCGACCGGTCGACATACGTCTGGCGTTCGTCGCCGGTGGAGCGAAACAGCGGCGCTACATCGGGCCACTGTCGACAGGCGACGGGCCACCGGCGGCAAAGTCGCCACGTCGGGCCACTGTCGACGGGCGACGAAACAGTGCGCGGGTCGGTCAGTACTTCCGGTCGGCCTCGGCGAGGCCGAGGTCGTCGTAGTACGTCTCGTCGAGGTCGTCCCGGTCGTCGCGCCACCGGGAGAACGCGCCGCGGACCTCCGGGTAGGCGTCGTAGTGGGTCTCGTACCGGTTTGCGTGTCGCCGGGCCGTCCACACACCCTGCAACATCTCGTAGAGGTCACTGTTGGAGACACCGAGATGGTCGAAACTCCCGGTCCGGTAGTGGTCGAGGAAGTTCCGCGCGGCACCCGCAAGAACGGCGGCAACGTCGCCGAGTCCGTCGAGTTTCGACTCGGTGCCGACGATGCTCTTTATCTCGTCCTGCGGGAGAATCGCCGCGACGGCGCGCAACAGGGAGATAGACTGTGAACTCGCGGCGACGTTGTAGGCGTCCCGCGAGGCGAGTTTCGCCGCCTCGCCGTGCTGGACGAACATGTAGTGGTTGTGGCCCCAGAGACTCTCCTCGCTGGGGTCGCCCGCGTGGGCCGCCTGTGCGGCGTAGAACCCCGCGGAGTACCCCGAGAGGGCGGCCCCGCGGATGCCCTTGCCGGAGATGGGGTGGGTGGTGGCCGCCGCGCCGCCCGCGGCGAGATAGCCCGGCGCGACCATCGAGTCGAGCGGCCGCCGGAGCGCGATGGAGGAGCCGAGCTTGTTCGGACTGCCAAAGCGCTCCGCGACCTCCGCGTCGGGGAGTGCCGGCTCCTGCTCCATATCCTGGCCGAGACGGTCCGCGAGCGGAATCGGCGTCTTGCTCATCTGGAACCCCAGCCCGACGTTTATCTCTGTCGGCGTCCGCGGGAAGTACCAGACGTACCCGAGCTGTTCGAGCGGTTTGCCGACGATAGCGTTCGCAAAGTCGACCGGTTCCTCGGTCTTGACAATCTCGCGGTAGGCCGACCCGAAGTGGGTGTAGTGGGGCTGTTCGAAGCTCACCGACCCACGGGCCGAGAGCTCCTCGAACGCGATCATGTCCTGCAGGATAGACTGTGCCCCGGCGGCGTCGACGACAGCCGTGCCGCGGTAGGTGACTGGTTCGCCATCGCGGACCGCCTCGACACCCGAGACGTGGCCGTTCTGGACGACATCGCGCACGACGGTATCGAAGTGCTGGTCCGCGCCGGCCTCGCTCGCCTCCGCGAGCAGGTGTTGTCCGAACTCGTAGCGGTCGATGACGTTGCTGTGGTCCGCGTACGGGAGGACTGTCTGCACGTCGAGTTCACGGTCCCACCACTCGATCTGGTCGATCGACCCGTCGGCGAGGACCGCCTCGTCCGCGCAGATGCGCTCCATGTCTATCGGACCCGGGTACTTTTTGGGGTCCCGCGGGCTCTTTATCGCGTCGCCGCAGGCGATGTGTCCACTCCGCTCGCGTGGCTTGCGCTCCAGCTGGACCACCTCGGCACCCTCGGCCGCCGCAGTCGCCGCCGCGAACGACCCCGCGATGCCACCACCGACGACAATCACCTCGTACTCCGCTGTCCGACTCATTTCGCTCACCTCCGTTCCGACCGGACCTAACTCTTGTGCGTCAGCGCCGGCGACAGTACGGCGTCGGACGGTTGTTCCGCGAGCCCCGACGCTGTGTTCGGCGACCGCTCGGACTGTCGGGCGGTCGCCTGCGGGCCGAGTGCCGCCGGTAGCCGACTCCGGGTCGAACTGTCCAACGGGAGGTCGGCGTTAGACGGATAAACCTGCGGATCATCAGCATTATTGATGAGCCACTCAGGTACAGTACTGATCGTCGGCGGTGGTGCAACCGGAACAGGTGTCGCTCGCGACCTCTCCCTTCGTGGAGTCGACGTGACGCTGGTCGAGCGTGACGGTCTTGCGGGCGGAACCTCCGGGCGCTCGCACGGCGTGTTGCACAGCGGTGCCCGGTACGCGGAGAGCGACCCGAGAAGCGCAAGAGAGTGTCTCGAGGAGAACCAGACACTCCGCTCTATCGCGGGCGAGTGTGTCGACGAGACCGGCGGGCTGTTCATCCAGTTGCCCGAGGACGACGACGAGTACTTCGAGGAGAAGCGTGCCGCCTGTGAGGAGGCCGGCATGGACATCGAGATACTCGACGGGGAGACGGTCCGTGACAGGGTCCCTTCGCTCTCCGAGGATGTCGAGCGGGCGATTACAGTTCCTGACGGGGTGGTGTTCCCGTCACGGCTCTGCGCGGCCAACGCCGCGGACGCCGAAGCACACGGTGCCACCATCTACCCGAACACCCCGCTCACGGGGCTGAGCATATCGGACGGCCGGGTGGACGAGGCAACGCTCGGCGGGGAGGGAGATGACAGTATCGAGGTGACACACGTGATAAACGCGGCGGGTCCGTGGGCCGGCGAGGTGGCCGCGATGGCCGGACTGGATGTCGGGATGGCCCCCGCCCGGGGTGTGATGGTCGCCGTCGACCACCAGGGAATCGAACCGGTGCTCAACAGGTGCCGTGACCCCGACGACGGCGACATCATCGTCCCACACGAGACGGAGGCGGTGCTCGGGACGACCAGTGTGCCGGTCGACGACCCAGAGGAGTACGAGCGCGCCGAGTGGGAGGTCGAGCGAACAATCGACGAGTGTGCCGACATGGTGCCGTCGGTGGCCGATGCCCCGGTCCAGCGAACGTGGTGGGGGGCACGACCGCTGTACGCCCCGGACGAGAGCGGCGAGGACCGCCGGCAGATATCCCGCGGGTTCGTCGCGCTCGACCACGAGACCGACGGGGTCGCCAACTTCACGAGTGTCGCCGGCGGGAAACTCACCACCTACCGGCAGATGGCTGAGACGGTATCTGACCTCGTCTGTGACAAACTCGGTGTCGACGCCACCTGCGAGACGGCCGACCGGGCGCTCCCCGGCGCGGACGACGCGGACCGGCTGAACCGGCTCGTCGCCGAGTACGACGGGCGCAACCCCACCGACGAGCCGCTTCTCACCACGTGACGCTCCTGCATCCGCAGGCGCCCAACTCACCGCTGACACCGGTATTCGACCGGTGTGGCACGCGCGTGGACCGACAGCCGAAAGTTGCTGCCGCCCCTCGGATAGATAGTGAGATACGCGCGTCTCGCGGGGCTGCTCGCGTGGGCTGGCATCATCGACACGGAGCGGTTTGACCGGACCGTCGAACTCTCCTGGCCGCGCATCGTCACCGGTTTCGCCATCATGTCGAAACAGACCGTCGACCTGGCACTGGTCGGCTGGGCGGTCGGTCCGGCGGCGGTTGCGGGACTCGCGTACGCCTACGCCTACTGGACGCTCGCGAAGTTCGTCGGTATCGGTATCGCCGGCGGGGTGGTCGCACTCGTCTCGCAGAACTACGGCGGCGGCGAGCGGGGGCGTGCCTCGCTGGTCGTCAAGCAGGGGGTGTGGGTAGCCCTCGGCGTCGTGCTCCCGGTGGTGGCGTGTTACCTGCTGCTCGCCGACCCGCTGGTGGGTCTGTTCGGCTCCGAGCCGGCACCCGTCGAGTTCGGGTCGACCTACCTGGTGGTGGTCGCCCCCGCGCTGGTGTTCGAGTACCTGAACCTCCTGATGAGTCGGACCTACGCCGGCGTGGGCGACACGTTCACGCCGATGGTCGTTCGTGCGACCGGCGGTGTGCTGAACATCCTCCTGAGCGGCTGGTTCGTGCTCGGCGGGATGGGCGTCAGGGGTGTCGCGCTCGGGACACTGCTCTCGACGGGTGCGGTGACAGTCGTGCTCGGCTGGGGCTGTCTCGGCCGGTCGTACCCCGTCCCGTGGATGGAGGCGAGTCCGGTCGTCTTCCGGGTCGGCGGGCCGCAGTTCGACCGCGACCTGGGCCGACAGCTGGTCACCGTCTCCGCGCCGCTTGTCGCCCGGCAGGTCGCAGAGATGGCGGTGGTGTTCCCGTTGCTCTGGGTCGCGAGCACATTCAGCCCGGTGGTGGTCGCGGCCTTCGAGGTAGGTCGCCGGGTGCGTGGCCTGCTGGTGAGCTTCGACTGGGGGTTCTCGACGGCCGCCAGCACGCTCGTCGGGCAGGAACTCGGGGCCGGCGACGAGTCCGAGGCGGCAGCCTACGGCGGCGCGATCGTCCGGCTCTCCTTTGTCGTGCACCTGCTTGCCGGTGGAATCGTCGCTCTTGGTGCCCCCTGGATTGCGCGACTGTTTGTCTCCGGGCCCGCCGAACTGGCACAGACGGCGGCGTTTATTCGGGTGAGCGCGGCGACAGCCGTCGTGTTCGGGGTGAACGGCTCACTGGTCGGCGTGCTCCGGGGGGCCGGTGACACGCGCTGGCCCTTTATCGCCACCATGGCCGGCCAGTACGGGGTCGCACTGCCGGTGGCGCTGGCCGGACTGGTGACGCCGCTGGGCGTCATCGGTCTGTACGGCGCGCTGTTCGCCGGGGCCGCCGTCCCGATTCTCGTCAACGGCTGGCGGTACCGCACCGGCCGCTGGAAGGCTGTCAGCCGTGCCTACCGGCCGACGAGCGGATGACATACCGACCGCTCGCTGTGAGCGGGCAGTCACGGGTCGCACTCGCCGCCGAGGCGGTCGACCTGCCGCCGGAGCGCCGCCACGCCCGACGCGGGCACCTCCGCGGTCAGCGCTATCCGGTCGTCGTACGCGACCGTGCGGACCGCGTCGCGGTCGTGCAGTTGGGAGACCAGCGCGTGTGCCCCATCGCTGTACGGCAACAGCAGGTCGACCACCGCGCTCGGCAGCGCCGCCGTCACCGCCGTCCGGACCGCGTCGGGGTCGGTGCTGTCGACCGAATCCTGCCCGGCCGGGTCGGCTCCCGGCGGCAGTGCCGGCACCACCGGTGTCTCGCCCCGCTCGCGGAGCGTGCGACAGCGTCGCTCGACGGGTCCGGCCTGTTCACCGACCACGACGAGGACGTCGGCCCGCGCAATCGCCGCGCTGGTTCCGGGGACGGCGTCTGTGTACCAGTCGGGAGCGCCGGCGACGACACCGGGCGTGTCGGTCAGGACAATCTCGTGTGGTCCCGCGGTAGTCACGGCTGCGGCCGGGCGAGCGGGTCTGAACGGTCCCGTCGCGGGTCCGGTCTCGTCGGTCAGCGCCGCCCAGAGTCGACCCGTCGGGGCGGTCGGGGAGCCGAGCAGTGTGACGCGAGCGTCGACACCGTCGTGGGCCGCTGTGACCCGTTCGCGCCCGTCGGCCCGGTGTCGCTCGATTGCGTCCCGGAGTTGCTGGGCCCGGCGGTCGCGTTCGTCGACCCGGCCACCCGTTCCGGCAGGGCTGTCGGTGGCGCTGTCGCGGTCTGCACGCGCGACCCGGCGGCGCTCGATGCGGCAGTCCCGGAGCGCGAGCGTCTGCTCGGCAACCGGGTTCGTCGCGGCGAGGCGCTTCCAGACCACCCCACGGCGGTCGCGGAGCGTCACCGGACCGAGCGCGTCGGCGAGGTCGACCATCTGCCCGGGGTGGACCACCTCGTCGACCGCAACGAGCGTGGCTCCGGTCTCCCGGACCCGCTGGTCGAGGCGGTCGACCAGCCCCGGCGGGAGGTGGTACCGGCCGTGCTCCGGCCCGTCGACGGTCAGTGTCGCCGCCGACTCGTAGCCCAGCGCGTCGACTGTCGCCGCGAACCACGGCGTGAGTCCACCGGACCGCGAGGCGAGAACCGCCCGCTCTGTCATCGCTCACCGTAACCGGTCGCGGGATATCAGCCCTGCGCTCGCCGCGTCGGGTGTGTCGGCACAGACCCGCGAGCGTCGACCGGGGGCACGAGGAACTGCGTCGCGGGTTGTCGGGCAGCGGGGTCAACCGTCGGTGTCGAGCGGTTCGACACGGAGGGTATCGCCTGACTCGACCCCGTCGGCACCGCCGGCAGGGAGTTCGACGATGCGGTCGGCGCGTGCGGCGGCGAGTCCCACCCACGGGCGCAGTCGAGCGACACGCTGGACCTCGCCGTCGACGAGCCAGACCACGTCGAGCGGGAACGGGACGAACAGCATGTGCACCGCCTGCCGGCCCGGTCGTCCGAACAGTCCGCTCCCCATCTCCATCACGAGGGCGTACCCGTCGGGGACCGAGCGGCGGAAGGTTAGCCCCCGGGCCCGCGAGAGTGCCGACGTCGCAACCTCGACAGTCGTTGCGAGGACCCGCTCGCCCGACCCGCCGACCGGTTCGTGGACGACACGCCGCGCTGTCACGCGAGCAGGTACGTCCAGGGGCCTCAACTGTCTTTCTTCGTCGGTCGACGGGGTCGGCCTCCTCCGGTCCCGCCGAACCGGTCGAACGCGGGCCGGAATCTGGCGGTCTCACCGCCGAGAACTGGACTGTGCTGCTTATGTGCGTGGCGGCCCTACCGTATGTATGAACATGCTCGTCGACGGCGAGTGGCGCACAGACGCGTACCAGACAACAAACGACGATGGCGAGTTCGTCCGGCAGTCGACGGACTTTCGCAATCGCATCCGCGACGACCCCGACGCCCGGTTTCCGGCCGCGTCGGGCCGGTACCACCTGTACGTCTCGTACGCCTGTCCGTGGGCACACCGGACGCTCATCACCCGCGGGCTGAAAGGTCTCGACGACGCCATCTCGGTGGACGTGGTCGACCCGTTCCGTGACGAGGGCGGATGGCAGTTCACCCCCGAGAAGGCGGGTTGTACGACAGATTCGGTCGGCGACGCCGACTATCTGCGCGAGCGCTACCAGGAGGCAGACCCCGACGCCACCTGCCGGGTCACCGTGCCCGTGCTCTGGGACACAGAGGAGGGAACCATCGTCAACAACGAGTCCGTCGAGATAATGCGGATGCTCGACACCGAGATGGACGCCTACGCCACCCGGAACGTGGACCTCTACCCCGAGGGCTACCGCGACGAGGTCGACCGCATCGTCGACGCCATCTACGAACCGATCAACAACGGTGTCTACCGCGCCGGGTTCGCGAAGTCACAGGAGGCCTACGACGAGGCTGTCACCGAACTGTTCGACGCGCTCGACCACTGGGACGAGGTGCTCGCCGACCAGCGGTACCTCGCCGGTGACCGCCTCACCGAGGCCGACATCGCCATGTTCACCACGCTGGTCCGGTTCGACCAGGTGTATCACA
>CAYZGA010000039.1:0-18289 GCA_964477945.1 uncultured Halobacteriales archaeon | reverse complement strand
GGAGCCAAAGTCGGCGGCGCTCATCTTCCGCTCGGGCAAGATCGTCTGCACGGGGGCAAAGAGCACCGACGACGTTCACGAGAGCCTGCGTATCGTCTTCGACAAACTCCGCGAACTGAAGATTCAGGTCGAGGACGACCCGGAGATAATCGTCCAGAACATCGTGACCTCGGCGGACCTGGGGCGGACGCTGAACCTGAACGCCATCGCAATCGGGCTGGGTCTCGAGAAGATCGAGTACGAGCCGGAGCAGTTCCCCGGTCTCGTCTACCGGCTGGACGACCCGGACGTGGTGGCACTGCTGTTCGGGTCGGGCAAACTCGTCATCACGGGCGGCAAGCGACCTGACGACGCCCGCGAGGCCGTCGACAAGATTGTCAGCCGTCTCGAGGAACTCGAACTGCTGGGCTGATCCGGCGACTGAGGGGTATCTTCTCCGCTCTTGTCTCCCGTGTGCACCGCTCGGGACCGTCACCCGCTGTACCACCTCTCGACCCACGAGTCACGCCTGTTCGTCTCCACGGCGTGTCCTCGCGGCGGGCTGTTGGTGTGTCCGGTTACTCGACCCGTCGTCGGGGTGTCGTGTGCCCGGTCACTCCACCAGGCGCTCGATCTCGGTCACGAGGATGTCGCTCGCGCCGACGGACTTGAGTTCGGCGATGGTCTCGAAGACCCGGTCCTCGGCGACGACGGCGTGGACGGCAAGCTGGTCGTCGCCGGCGATGTCCATCACGGTCGGCCCGCCCATCCCCGGGATGACCTCGCGCACCTCGGCCAGTCGGTCCTCGGGGACGTTCATCATCAGGTAGCGTCTGCCCTCGGCGGCCAGCACCGACGACAGTGCCGTTGCCGTCTGTTCGATCTTCGGGTCGTCGGTGACCCCCGGGCTGGCGAACAGCCGCACCGACGAGGCGAGCACCTCGTCGACAACCGCCAGCCGGTTCATCCGGAGTGTGGTTCCCGTCGAGGTGATGTCGACGATGCCGTCGGCGATGTCGACGTGTGGCGTGAGCTCCGTCGCGCCCGACACCTCGACGATATCGACATCGACCGCCTGTTGGTCGAAGTACTCGGTGGTGACCGTCGGGAACTCGGTGGCGATAGTGCCGCCGTCGAAGTCGGCGACAGTCCCGATATCGCCGGCCTCGGGGGCGGCGAGCACGAGACGGCAGGTCCCGTACCCCAGGTCCAGCAGTTCGACGAGGTCGACCCCGGACTCGCAAACCTGGTCGTAGCCGGTGATACCGAGGTCGGCGGCACCGTCGGCGACGTACTCGGGGATGTCGCCGGACCGGGCAAAGAGGACCGTCACCTCGGGGTCGACGGTGTCGGCGTAGAGTTTGCGGTCCGCGCCGTCGACGAGGGTGAGACCGGCGCGCTCCAGCAGGTCCACGGTCGGGTCGTGCAGGCGGCCCTTGTTCGGGACGGCGATGCGCATGCGCCTGTTCGGAGTGGCCCGGGCAATTGTCTTTCGCACCGCCCCGGTCGTGGCCCGTCTCGATGCGCGCCTCACGAGTCGCCTGCACCACAGACGCGCCGACGCTCCGGGCGGCGGTCGACAGAACGCGTCCGCCGCTGTGTCCCGACCGGACACGAGACACAAAGGCTCTTTTTCGGTGGTCCCGTAACGTAGTACACATGGATGACCACGGCGACGAGATGTTCTGTCCGTCGTGTGGTGAGCGGATGCGCCGGTCGATGAACTTTTGTCCGAACTGCGGCGAACAGAACCGGAAACAGGAGGGACACCGCTGGGGTCCGACCACGTCCGGCGGTGAGGGTGCGGGTGGCCGCGAGCCGCCTGCCGGTCCCTCCCCGGAGTCGGAACCCGGCCGCCGCGCCGAGGCCGACGGTGACCCCGGGTACGCCGGTCGCCGGACCGGTCGGGGTCCGCCCCCGGAACAGGGTCGGGGACCCGCTCCGGCGGGTGGTCGAGCGCCGCGTGGCGGTCCGCCGGGTGAACCGACACGACCAGCCGAGACCGCCGACCTGGGGGAATCGGCACGACCAGCCGAAACCGCCGACCTCCCGCAGTGGCGTGCGTACATGCCGGCCCGGACGCGCCGGTCCGAGGAGTCGACGCTGCGAACAATCGCCGGGGCGGTCGGTCTCGGCCTGCTCGGTCTCGTCCTCCTCGCCGTCATCAGTGGGATTGTCGCGGCTGTTGGCGTCGCCGCCGGGCTCCAGCTCGGTGTCGCGTTCGTCGTCGGCACCGTCGTCGGGCAGTTGCTCGGGTTCATGGGGCTGTCGCTGCTGTATCTCCGGCGTCGCGGCCTCGACTGGGACCGCGTGAAACAGTACCTGGGTATCCGCAGGCCAACGCTGAAGGAGGTCGGACTGATCTTCGGTGTCTGGATTCTGATGATCGTCGGGATGGGCATCGTCGGCGGCATCGGTCAGGTGCTGCTGGACGTTCTCGGTGCCGGCAGTGACACCGCCCCCGAGCAGGAGAGCACCCAGATCTTCGCCGACAACCCCGAACTGCTCCCGCTCGGCATCGCGATGATGTTCCTGGTTGTCGGGCCCTGCGAGGAGATCCTGTTCCGCGGGGTCATCCAGGGACGCCTCCGCGAGCGGTTCTCGGCGCTCCCCGCCATCGGCTTTACCGCCGTCTTCTTCGCCTCGATTCACGTCTTCGGGTTCATCGGGAGTGCGCAGGCTATCGTGCTCGGTATCTCCGTGCTGGTCGTCGGCGGTCTCGCGTTCGGTGCTGTCTACGAGTACACGCAGAACCTGATCGTCGTCTCCCTGCTCCACGGGTTCCACAACTCGATGATTCTGGTCTTTATATACATTAGCGAGACGACCAACGTCGAGAGCGAGGAGGCGCTGGTGACCGTCGCCGGTCTCCTGCCGGTCTGAGGTGCCCGAGTACCGCTTTCGGGTTCGTGACCTCACAGCAACTGTTCGAGCTGGTGGCGTCGCGTCGCCAGGTCGACAGCGGGGTCGACGTCGGGGTCGTCCGCGAGCCGTGACAGCACCAGCAGCGGGTCGACACCGGCACGCTCGACGCGTTCGAGCAGGGTCGACAGCTCCGAGCGGTAGAGCGCGAGCTCGTCGAGCAGACCGAGCAGGAGCGCCATCGGCACCGCCGCGTCGGGGTCGGTCGGAAAGGCCCTGTGGACCCGCCCGAACGCCGGGTCCGACGCCGGCTCGGCTGCCGGCTGCAGTGCGAGACAGTCCGGACACAGCGCCACGGCCGTCTCCGACCCGGGGATACAGCCCCGCAACGACTCCGGGACCGCGAACGCAACCGGCTCGGCTCCGCACTCGGGACAGTCCATACCACCTGTTCCGGGGCGAGGGACAAACCGTTTGCGTGCCGCGGCTGGCAACGCCTGGCCGTTACCTGCCGTCGGCGGTCCCCGGGAGCGGCTGTGGCCGTCGACGGTCAGCGTCTGCCGGGCGGCTCAGGTCGGCCCTCGCGTTGAGGCCTGCCGTGTGTCGCGTCCTCCCGGCTGAACGCGGGGGAATCAGGGGGATTATGTCGCACCCGGTCGACCGCTCGGCATGGACGTCCTCGCAGTCGTCGTGACGGCGCTCTGGGTGATGTTGCCGGCCTACGTGCCGAACAACGCGGCGGTACTGGGGGGTGGCGGTCGGCCGATCGACGGTGGCCGGACGCTGCGCGGGGCGCGGCTGCTCGGTGACGGCAAGACCTGGCGCGGGCTGGCGAGTGGCTGGGTCGCCGGCGTGGCGGTGGCGCTCACGCTCGGCGCAACCGCCGCGGACGTCTCGGATATCGTCGGTACCGACCTGCCGGTGTTCCCGCTCGCGGTGGTCGTTCTGTACCCGCTCGGAGCGATGCTCGGCGACATCGGGGCCTCCTTTCTGAAACGGCGGACAGGCCGCGAGCGCGGGGCGGCGTTCCCGGTCGTCGACCAGCTCGATTTCGTCGTCGCGTCGCTCCCGGTCGCGCTCGTGGCCGCCCCCTCGTGGTTTCTCGACACGTTCACGCCGGGAGTGCTCGTCGTCGTGCTCGTGGTGACGCCGGTCCTGCACGTCCTGACGAACGTCGCCGCCTACACTGCCGGGCTGAAATCCGAACCGTATTAGCGCCCGGCCAACTGCTTGGCGATGGTGTTGAGCTGAATCTCGTCGGTTCCCTCGACGATACGGCGGATGCGGGCGAACTGGAGCTGGTTCACGAACGGGTTGTCCTCGGAGAGGCCGCTCGCGCCGTGAGCGTGGACGGCGTCGTCGGCCACCTCCCAGAGCGTGTTCGTGGCGAACCAGTTCGGGATGGACGTCTCCTCGACCGGTGTCCCCCCCTTATCCATCAGCCAGGCGGCCCGCAGACCGGCGGCGTCGGCGGCGAACGTCTCTGTGCCCCTCATCTTGCCCGAGATGTGCTGGACCGTACCGATATGACGGCCAAACGTCCCGGTCGCCGGCGGGCTCGTCGGGCAGGTACTCCGCGCGACCGACCGCCTCCGCGCCGAGTTCGAGTCGACCGAGCGTGAGAACGTCCATCGCCTGGTCGAACCCGCTGTGCTCCACTGCGGTCGTCGACTTGCTCGTTACCGTCGAAACTGACACCACCTGTGACCGTCGTACAGTCAATTCGCTGTCAGCCTCTTCGCTCCGGTGGCGAACCCCCCGTCGACGGGTTCGCCGGCTCTCAGACGGGTCACCTCGACGAGGCGGTCCTCAGGCGGGACTCTCGACGTCGGCGATCTCGAAGCGAGTGCCGCCGCTCTCGCTTTCGGTAACACGTATCGTCCAGCCGTGTGCCTCGGTGATGTCGCGGGCGATAGTCAGCCCGAACCCGGTTCCGTCGGGGTCGGTCGAGTAGCCGCTCTCGAACACCCGGTCACGCTCGGACGCCGGGATACCCGCACCGTCGTCGGCAACGTAGAACCCGTCCTCGTCGTCGAGCGCGTCGACCGTGACGGTGACACCGGAACTGCCGTGTTCGACGGCGTTGGAGACGAGATTCTCCAGCACGGCGACGAGACGGTTCCGGTCGGCCCGAAGCGTCATGTCGGTCGGGCAGTCCAGTGTTGCCGCTCCGGTCTCGACGTTGCTCCAGGCCTGTTGGACGACCTGAACGAGTCGGACCGGTTCGGTTGCCCCGATGGTGTCGCCCTGTCGGGCGAGCGTGAGCAACTCGTCGATGAGCCGTTCCATCCGGTCGAGTGCGCTCTCCAGTTCGTCCAGGTGTTCGCTGTCGCACTCGCCTGCGAGCAGTTCGAGTCTGAGACTCGCCACGTTCAGCGGGTTCCGCAGGTCGTGTGAGACGAAACTGGCGAACTCCTCGAGTCGCTCGGTCTTCCGGGTGAGAGTTCGCTCGCGCTCGATGCGACCGATCGCGGTCGTGGTGTGGCTCACGAGCAACTCCGCGAGCGTGATATCGGCCTCGTCGAACGCGCCGGGGTCGGTGCTCACCGCCTGAAAGACACCGTGGTCCCCGACGGGGACGCTCAGCCCCGACTCGATGCCGTCGAAGGCGGGGTCGGTCTCGTCGTCGGGTGAGACCTGGTCGACGACGTACGTTTCACCAGTCTGGAACGTCTGTCCGGCGAGACCCTGGTCGATACCCGTTTCCCTGCGTCCCGCCGCCGGCGCGTTCTCCGAGACGGCGTACGGAACGAGCCTGTCACCCTCCTGTACGGAGACGCGACAGATCTCGAAGTCGAGAATCTCACCTGCGGCGGTGACCGTGAGTTCACAGGCCTCCTCGACGGTCTCGGCGGTCTGGATAGCTGTCGCCATCCCGTGCAGCGCCTCGAGTGCCGTCTCGCGTTCCTTCTGGTCGGTGATGTCGCGGGCAACCCAGAGCACCTGTCGGGTTCCGTTGGCGGCCTGACCGGCGGGGGACACCCGGCCTTCGAGCCACCGCGAGGTCCCGCCGACATCTGCCCGGTACTGGGTTGTCTGGACATCGCCGCTCGCCAGCGCCTGCTCGATTGTTCGGAGTACCTGCTCGGCGGTGTCCGGGGAGAGCCGTCTGTCGACCGGTTCGCCGACGAGATGCTCGGGGTCGTCGGGGACGACCGGCGTGTCGGTGCCGGAGATAACATCCACGTACCGTCCCTCCTCGTCGATGTAGAAGGCGATATCGGGGAACGTCTCCGAGAGCAGTCTGAACTGCTCGCGGGCGTCTGTCTCCCCCGGGACTCCCTCGACGGCGGTCCTGATGCGTTCGACGAGCGAGTCATCGACCGCCCCGGGCGAGAGGAGCGCGTCCAGCGTCCCGTCGTCGTGGACCAGCACGACCGGCAGGCCGGGGTGACGCTCCCGGACCGGTTCGAGCAACTCCGCGCCCGTTGTTTCGGTGACGAGACAGTCGAACCCCTCGCCGTCGAGTCGACCGAGCACGTCGTCCCGGTCTGTCGACCGTTCGACATCGACCTCCGGGGTTCCATCGTCGAGTGGCGCTGGGGCGTGTCCGTCACCACCCACCCCGTTGGTGACGTACAGGACGCGAATCGACTCGGCCATCTGCCCGTGATACGTACTACGTAACAAAAAACTGTGGGTCGAGACCCGCCGGATACCGGCGGTGCCCACCAGATTTTAGCCGCCGGGGCTGGTTGTGCGACGCATGGACAGACGGTCGTTTTTGCGGGCCGCCGGGGTGTCTGCGGGTGCCGGCGCGGCCGGGTTCGGGTTCGCGGCGCTCGGAACGGGACCGGGCGAGATTGTCGCCTCCGAGTCGCTGACCGGCGGGGTCGACATCCTGACCGACGAGTTCGGTGTCAGTCACGTCTACGGTGACAGCCTCCACGCCGTCGGGTACGGGCAGGGCTCGGTACAGGCCCGGGACAGGCTGTTCCAGCTCGACGTGCTCCGCTCTATCGGCCGGGGTGAACTCGCCCGGGTCGTCGGTCCCGGTGAGCTCTCGATGGATACCACGAACGCGCGCAGCCTCTACACCGACGCGGAACTCCAGCAGCAGTGGGAACGGGCCAATGAGGACACCCGCGAGATGGTCCGCGGGTTCACCGACGGGGTCAACGACCGGCTGGACGCAATGACCGCCCGCGGCGAGCTCCCCGGCGAGTACACGCTGCTCGGTCGGGTGCCGGAGCCGTGGCAGCCGACCGACACCATCGCGACCATCGCGTTCACCATCGGCCGGTTCGGCGTCTCCGGCGGTGCCGGGATGGGGGCCCTGCGGACGCTCTCGGAGCTTTTCGACCGTATCGAGGGCGCGGACCCGTCGAAACCAGACCAGTTCGGGAGTCGGGTCGAGGCGTGGGCCGCGTACGGCGACCTGAACACCGTCGCGGTGCCGTCGGGACACTACGGCTCGTTGCGTGCCGATGAACTCGACCGGGGGGCCGGTGCCGCCCCGACCGGCGACCGGGCGCTCGCCTACGACGAGGTGCCCGACGCACAGCTCGACCTGCTCGCGGCCACGGATACCGAGGCGTGGGGTATCGAGGCCTCCGAGCTCGACAGTCTCCGGGACGCCTTCGGCGTCGCGACGGGGCTGTTCGCGGGGCTCCAGTTCGGCTCGAACGCGGTTATCGTCGACGGCGAGCACACTGAAACCGGCCAGCCGATGCTCGGCGGTGGTCCACAGATGGGCCTGTTCAAGCCGCCCATCATCCACGAGGTGGGCCTGCACGGGCCCGACTTCGATGTCGTCGGAGCCGCCGTTGTCGGCACGCCGAGCGTCGTGGTCGGGCGCACCCCCGAGTTCGCGTGGACGGTCACCACCGCCGGTGACCCGATGACCGAGCGAATCGCCGTCGAACTGGACCCCGATGACCGGTACCGCTACCGCTGGGACGGCGCGTTCCACGAGTTCGTCACCGAGGAGTACGTCCACCGGCCGAACCTCTGGGCCGGCCTCACCGAGGGCGAAACCGGCCCCGAGGAGGTCCGCCAGGAGGTCGCCTACGTCGAACAGGAGGGCACCCGGATGCCGGTTGTCGAGTACAGCCCGGCGGCGAACGTGGCCATCGTCGAGCGGGTCGCCACCCGGATGCAGGAACTCGAGGGGGCGTTCATGTGGGCCGACCTCGGTCGGGCGAGCAACCGCGAGGAGTTCGAGGCGTCGCTCTCGGAGTTTCCCTTCGGGTTCAACTTCCACTACGTCGACGACGAGGGCATCGCCTACTACCGGACGGGCAAACTTCCGGACCGGACCACCGAAGCGGACCCGCGGTTCCCGGTTCCCGAAAAACACCACGGGTGGGACGGGTTCGAGGAGGGGCTGCTCGTCAGCGAGACCGACCCCGACCGCGGGTACGTGGTCAACTGGAACAACGCCGTCGCGCCCGGGTGGCGCAACAGCAGCGGCGAGTTCGGCTGGGAGGGTCACCACCGGGTCGACATACTGGACCGGCTGGTCACGGCGGGGATACTCCGCACCGACGAGCGTCACTCGCCCGACGATGTCGTCTCGGCGGGCCGGGACCGGCTCCCCGAGGACGCGAGCGGGAGCCTGTCGCTGGCGGACGTGGAGGCGGTCATCGAGGACTGCTCGGTCGAGCACCCCTTCGCGGTGCAGCTGGTCCCACACCTGGTGGCGGCCGCGCGAGCGAGCGGTGACGACCGGCTCGACGCGGTAGCAGACGAACTCGAAGCGTGGGCCGGTGCGTCCAACGTCGGACAGTGGGCCGGTCGGGAGACACTCGCGAAGTGGGTCGAGACGACCTACCCGTTCCGACCCGGCGACGACGGGCGCTATCCGACCGGCGGGATGGCGATATACGAGACCGTCGCCCGGGAGCTCACCGACCGGGTCCTCGGGGACACGCTCGGGTCGCGCACGCCCGGCTACAACTTCGACCCGGCGAGTGTCGAGACCAGCGGTGACCCTCACGCCGCCGACCACGGCTCCGGCGGTGGTGGCCGGGTGCTCGTGCTCGACGCGCTGGCCGGGGCCGACCGGCTCACCGCCGACTGGGTCGGTGACGGGAGCGAGGAGGACAGGCAGGCGCTGCTCGAGGCGGCGCTGCGGGCGACCGCCGACCAGCTCGAGGAGCGGTTCGGGACCGCCGACCCCGGTGAGTGGCGGCTCCCGGTTCGCCGGTCGGAGTTCTCGCCGCTCGGCGGGGCAACCCCCGACCTGATTCCCATGACCAACCGCGCCTCCTACCAGCAGTCCATCGCGGTCGGTGCCGGCGAGGGCCCGGAGCGCGACCGCGCAAAGAGCGTGCTCCCGCCGGCAAACACCGGCCACGTGGACCTCTGGGAGCTTCTCGCAACACAGCTCGGTCACGAACCCGACCGCCTGACCGACCAGCTCGACCGTTACACCGCCTTCGAGTACAAACCCCACCCCATCACCCGGGGCCGGGTCGCCGAGCGCACCGTCGACGAGACGCGCATCGAGTGATACCGACTGCTGTGATTCGTTACCGCCGTGGCGTCGCAGTCCGGGCGTGTCAGGCCACGAAGCGTCCGAGAACACGACAGCGCCCCGAAAGTAGTCACGGCAGTCCGTACGACCCAGTTATCAGTCGAGAAAAATCAGCCCCAACAGGTAAGAGAGTCCCCGCCCTCGGTACGTACAGGTCGAAACGCGCGATACAGCGAACAGATGTCGTCGAGCGGCCCCGCCGGACAGAGCACACATGAGAGGACAGACGACACTCGACTTCGCCATCGGTATCTCGATTTTCCTCGCGGTAGTGCTGTTCACGTTCGCGTTCCTGCCGAGTGTGCTGGACCCGTTCGATGTCGTCGCCGAGGAGAACCCGACGCTGGCCGACCGGACGGCAGACGACCTCGCTCACGGCCAACTTGGCTCTCCCGAGGAGCCGAACATCCTCGACCGGTTCTGCACGGTGGCGTTCTTCGAGACCGGGCCGCCACCCGGCGAGTGTCGCTACGACGGGGGGACACTCGTGGACCGACTCGGACTCGGGCTTGGACAGAACGCCAACGTCACGGTATTACAGAGCGAGCAGCGGCTGTGCTGGACCGACGACGCGGGGGACGGCGAACCGGGACTCGTGGAGAGTGACAGCGCGGACTGTGACGCGTCCAGCGGTGACACGGTGTTAGCGGTCGGCGACCAGCGACCGGGGAGCACAGACACCAGCATCACCTCCCGTCGGGTCGTCACGCTGTACGGGGAAACGGTCGTTATCGAGGTGATGCTGTGGTAGATTCCCGCGGGCAGGCGCTCTCGTTCGAGGGTATCGCCGCGGCGATTATCCTGCTGTCGGCGGTGGGGTTCGCCATCCAGGTGACCGCCGTGACACCGCTGTCACCGAGTACGTCGAGCCAGCACGTCGAGAACCAGATCCAGTCCGCGGCAGAGGGGACACTCGACAGCGCCGCACAGAGCGGTGCTCTGCAGGAGGCGGTTCTGTTCTGGGACCCCGACGAGGGTGCGTTCCACAACTCCAGCAACAACTCGGCACACTACCAGGGCCAGCCCCCGGCAACACTCCCTCTCAGCGACACGCTCAACCAGACGTTCAGCGACCGCAACATCGCGTACAACGTCATCGTCCACTACCACACCGACGACGGGATGGACGAACAGTATCTCGTCGAGCAGGGCCGCACGAGCGACCACGCCGTCAGCGCCTCGCAGATGGTCGTGTTGCGCGACGACGACCGTCTCGTCAGGGCAGACGGGTCGCCGGGCCAACCGGTCGGGAGCCCCGCGACGGAGTTCTACGCCGACCCGGTCGGTGGCCTCGGCACGGAGAGCATCTACAACGTCCTCCGCGTGGAGGTGGTCGCGTGGCGCATCTGACCCCGTTGCAGGCGGCCGACGGGGGTGGCCGCGACGACGGAGACGGTGGCGACCGTGGGCAACTGCTGCTGGTTGCGGTGCTGGTGCTCGCGGCGTCGTTCATCGTGCTGGCACTCGTTATCAACTCGGCTATCTTCACCGAGAACCTGGCGACACGCGCCGACATCGCCGGGTCCGAGGAGGCACTGGAGTACCGTGCCGAGGTAATCGACGGTGTCGGGACGGTGATCGCCGACGCCAACGAGGACCCCGACATCGAGACGGCATCCGAACTCCGGGACTACGTGCAAAACGAGACCCGACAGGTCAGCAGTCTGGCCGGACTCGAACAGGCGCTCCGTGGCGGTGTCACCGACTTCGAGGTACAGGACGAGACGGTCGGTGACCGTATCGCACAGGACAACGGGACCCGGAATCTCACCGCGAACGATAGCTCTCCCGACTGGACGCCCGCGGAGAACGTCAACAGGACGCGGAACCTCGCGTTCGAGTTCACCAGGATTGACACCGGCGGTCTGGCTATTCCCGCCCCGTTCCGGGTGGTACTCGACGACGGTTCCGGAACGTGGGAGGTGTCATTCTTCGACGGGAGTCTTGGCGGCATCGTGTCGGACGAAACCGCGATTGTCGTCGAGCGACCCGACGGCACCTCGGCCACATGTGTCCGGGACGGGCCGAACGCGACGCGCAACCTCACGGTGGACGTGATGGCCGGGACGGCGAACGGCGAGCCGTGTCACGCCCTGCGCCGCCTGAGCGACGGGACACAGATGCGGTTCGGCACGAACATCGGGACGCCGTACGATATCAGTTTCGAGAACGGTGACAACGCAGATGGCCGGTACTCGATGGTCATCGAGGGCGGGGCACCGGCGTCGTCGGGGGAACTCGCCTCCGAACAGAACCCCGACTACCCGTACGCCACGCCCGGTATCTACGACGTCACCCTCTCGTACACGTACCAGACCCACGCGGTGACCTACGAGACCGACGTCCGGGTCGCACCCGGGGAGGAGGGCTCATGAGCGGAGACCACCGCGAGCGGGCGGTGACGGTGACGCTGAACTACGTGCTCGTGCTCGGCATCTCGGCGACGGTGGTGGCGGGACTGCTGTTCGCCGGCGGCACGTTCGTCGAGGACCAGCGCGAGCGCGTCATCGAGGACGAGTTGACCGTCATCGGCAACCACATCGCCAGCAATGTCGAACAGGTCGACCGACTGGTCCAGGCCAGCCACGGGACCCCCGACCGGGTCGTCATCAACCAGTCGTTCCAGCGGACTGTCAGCGGGACCTCCTACAGCGTCGAACTTCAGGAGAACCCCGACCAGGTTGTGCTCGGGGCCAACTCGCCCGAGGTGGTCGTCCGTGTGAACGTGAGTCTCACGACCGATCTCGGGGAGTCGTTCGCGGTCGGCGGTGACACTTCCGTCCGGTACGACGCTGCCAGCGACAGCGTGGTGATAGCGGATGGCTGACCGCCAGACCCGGGCGCTGAGTGACGTGCTCGGGTACGTCGTGGTGTTCTCGCTGGTCGTGACGTCGGTCTTTCTGGTGACTGCCGGCGGTCTCGCCACCCTCGAGGATGCCCGTGACTCCGAACAGGCACAGAACGCCGAGCGCGCGTTCGACGTGGTCGCGGACAACTTCGCGTCCATCTACGAGCGCAACGCGCCGAGTCGCTCGACCGAGATCGACCTCGGGGAGTCCGAGATGTTCTACGACAGCAACGTCAGTATCGCCGTCTCGGGCGGCGGTACCACGCTCGTCTCCCGCCAGTTGCGCCCCGTCCAGATGAACGTCGTCGGCGACCGCAGTCTCGTCTACGAGGGTGGCGCGGTGTTTCGTCGCTCCGAGGGTGGCGGTGTCACGATGGTCGAGGAACCGCCGTTCCTGCTCGCACCCGACCGGGTCTACATGCCGGTCGTCCAGACCTACTCGCCGACCGTCGAGAGTGCGGGCAGCACCACCATCCTGTTGCGCGGTGTCTCGACCGGCCGCCTCGTCGCCGCCGCCGGTACCGACGACGACTTCGGGTTCTCCGAACTGACGATAGAGGTCGCCTCACCCCGGTACGAGGTCTGGGAACGGTACCTTTCCGAACGGGACCACATCACCTGTGACACCGACTCGGCTGTCAGCACTGTCGAGTGTACGGTCTCTCTCGACAGTGAGTTCACGGCGCAGTTTGTCGTCTACCAGATAGAGATGTCGCTCATCGTGTGACCGCCCGCGTTGTCCGGTTGGCGGTCCCGCCCGGCGGGGCGACGCGGGGTCTCCTGCGGTCACCCGAACGAATCTTACCCGGACCACCGGGCGTCGGCGAGGGTTCGCTGGACGGCGGCCTCGCCGACGGACTGTGCGAGGTGTTCGTAGCCGGCCCGTTCGGCGCGGTCCCCGGCGTTCGCGACCAGTCGCGAGACGATGAACTCCGGCGTCGAGCGGCCGACGGTCCCGAAGCGTGGCTGGTAGTCGACCTCGAGGTCGAGGTCGGGGGTCAGCCCCTCGGCGAAGATACCGTCGACCCGGGCCCGGTCGGGCAGCGGTTCGAGGTCGTCGGCGAGGTGTGTCACGAACACGCCGAGCGCGTCGCTGTCGACGGTCAGGGTCACCAGCCCGTGCAGGAGCTCCGCGGCGCTGCCGGGTTCGGTGATGGCCTCGAACTCGTCGACGAGCATCAGCGTCCGCCCGTCCTCTGTGACCGGTGGGACGACCGTCCGCAGGGTCGACTCGAGGACACCCGCGTTGAAACTAGCGTGCCGGCGGTGGAACACCACCCTGTCGACGACACCGACCTGTGCGGCGTCGGCGGGCACGGGCAACCCCATCTGTGCGAGCAACTGGACCTGACAGAGCGTCTCCAGCAGTGTCGTCTTGCCGCCGCTGTTTGCCCCGGTCAGCACGGCCACCCGGTCGCCGTCGGGCGGCCGGTTCGCACCCGGCAGTGACAGGCTGTGCTCGCCGACGGCGTACGTGACCGGCTGGACTGTCTCGCCGGCGTTCGCGAGCACGACGTTGCGGGCGTCGACCACGGCGGTCACCCGGCGCTCGACCAGTTCCGGCCGCGTCAACCCGAACGCGAGCGCGAACCGCGCCAGCGACACCTCGAACGCGATGTCGGTCACCGCCGCGACTGCCTGCTGAATCTCGCTCTCGGTTTCGTCGAGCACGTCAGAGAGCCGGTCGGCGACGGTCGCCTCGCGCTCGGTCGCCGCGGTCCGCAGGTCGCTCGCGAGCGTCCGGAGCGTGTCCGCGACAAACGAGCGGGCGTCGACCGCCTCGTCGGGCATCGCCTCGCGGACCCGCGCCAGGTCGACCCCGGCGTCGTCGGCGACCGCTCGCGCGAGCTCCTCGCGCAGTTCGGCCGTCCCGCGTGCGCCCGACTGGACCGTCGAGAGCACGTCCCCGGGGGTCGCCGCCATGTCCTCGACGGTCCCGAGTTGCCGGCGGAGCCTGTCGAGTCGGTCGTCGGCCCCGTCACCCACCCGGTCACCGTCGCGGGCGGTGAGCCCGGCGAGCGCCGACAGTGCCGCCGCCAGCGCGTCCGTGTCCAGCGGGGCCAGCGGCTCGAACACGCCGTCGTCGAACCCGGCCTCGCGAAAGGACCGCGCGGCCGCCACCGCGGCCCGTCTACCGCCCCCGGCCTCGTCGTAGCGCTCGAAGATGTCGAGTGCCGTTGCCCGGCGCTCGTCGTCGAGGCGCGCCCAGCCGTCGCGTGCCGCGAGCAGGCCGTCCAGCCGGGCCGCCATCGCCTCGCGGTCGGCGAGCGGTGTGAGCACCCGGATCCGGTCGCGGGCGTCTGCGGTGACCGCGTACCCGCTCGCGAGTTCGAGCAGGTCCTTGTACACCTCGCGCGTGTCCGGCGTGGCGAGCACGTCGAGTGCTTCGCCGCCGTGTGCGTGCCGGAGGATGCGTGTCGCCCGTCCACGGGGGAGACCGGCGTCGACCAGTGTCCGCACGTCACCCTCCTCGATGGCGGCGACGGCAGCCTCGACACCGAGTTCGTCCGTCAGGAGCTGGCGCGTCTTCGGTCCCACGCCCCAGTAGTCGTCGAGTCGCATTTGCGTGTACCCACCGAGCGCTGGCTCATGTACCTTCCGACCGCCCGCCGGCACGTACCGCGTGTCCCCCGTCAGACGGACACGAGTACGACCCGCTGGTCCGCGAGGGTCACGAGTCGTGCGCGTAGCGCCCCGTCCGCAGGGTACCACTCGCCGGTCCCGTTTCTCAGGTCCGCGACGCCGGCCGCGAGCGGCCCCTCGAGCGGCGGCGGCAGTGACCGCTCCCCGGCGAGGAACCCGTCGAGTGCTCTGCGCTCGGTGTCGTTCACGTCGAGCGCGTGGACCGGCACCACGGGACCAAACGACACCCGGGCGCGGGCGGTGCCGCCGTCCGAGCGCATCGCGACCCGCTCGGAGCCTATCCTGATCGCATCGGCGTCGTGGTCGAGACTCGTCGCGGCGTCGTACTCGCTGGCCCCGACGCGGTCGAGCGCACCCGCGACCCGCTCGGCGTCCGGCGGCGGCTCCGAGGGGAGACCCACCGCGACCCCCGCGAGTCCGATACTGACCAGGGTGACCCCGAGCCAGACGTACCACGCGTCCACCGGCGCTTCGAGGTCCATACACCGGGCTGGTCCCGCCCCCGTACTTGAACCCCGGGACCGCTCGACCCACACGCTCTTAGTCCGGCGTGTGTCGGACCGACAGACCGACCGGTATCTCCCGCGTCACGGCGCACACTACAGGTTGCTGGGTGTCGCCGGTGTGCTGGTGTTGTTCTCCGTGACACTCGAGTTCCGGTGACCGGACGCTTCCGGGTTCGACCACCGGGACGACCCGCCCGGTCCTCTCGAACCCGAACGGGTCAGCCCTGGAAGGGGTGGTACTCCATCCCCTTGTGTTTGAGTTCCTGTCGCCGTTCCTCGAGAAACGAGTAGACGGCACCGTGGGGCGCACCGTCGAGGAGCATCTGGGCGGCCTCGCGGACGGCCTCGACCTGCTTGGGGCCGCCGATAGCGGCGAGCGTCGAGCCGTATATCACGACCGACGCGCCGGTGAGTTCCTCCATCAGTTCGCGTGTGCGGCCGTCCTCGCCGATGAGCCGACCCTTCTGACGGCGCATATCGTTTTTGTTGCGGGCCGCCGCGTCGATATCGACTATCTCGAATATCATCATGTCGTCTTCGAGCAGGCGCAGCGCCTCCTCGGGTGCGAACCCGCGGCCGATTGCCCGGACGATATCCGGACCCATAATCCCCTTGACAGGGTCACCGACTTTCTCGATGCGGACGTTCCCGGACTGTGAGTCGATGTCGAGGCGCACCTCGGCTCGCTTTTCTATCTCGCGCATCGTCTCGCCACCTTGCCCGATGAGAACGCCGATACGGTCGTCGGGGACCTGCACATGCTGCATGCCGTACTGTGGGTGACAGAACCGCTTGAAGCCTTCGGCCCGGGGACGACCGGACCGGTCGGGGGAACAGCTACACAGAACTGTCGGTTCCTCAGGGGTCGTCGATACGGTACCGGGTCGTGGGTTCGCCGTCGAAGCGGGGGCCGCCACCGGTTCCCTCGAAGCCGGCGGCCGCCGCCGCGTCGCGTATCTCGGACTCGGTTTCGGGAACGAGCAACTCCACGGCCATCCCCTCGGTGCGGGCGAACCGGACCGGTTCCTCCAGCAACTCCGAGTAGACGTCCCGGTTGCCCTCGAGCTGTGTGACGTAGACGGTCTGCTCGCGAGCATCGTAGCTGACGAACCCCTGGATGTCGCCGTCCTCCTCGACGACGCGCACCGTCCGGTCGTGGACGAGGTTGCGCATCACGTCCCGGGGCGCGTCAGTCAACGACGCGAGTCGCCCCGCATCTGCCTCGATAGCGTCCCGCATCTCCATGCTTGTATCTTACCCCCCAGCCCAATTATACTGTCGCCTCGAAAACAGCGACTCTGTGTTGCCGGCCGCTCTCCCCGGCGGGCGACCGGTCGACAGTCGCCGGTCTCTGTCTCGTTGCTGTCTCTCCGACACGGTCTGTCCGGTGTCTCTGTTCGTCCCACCGGTTCAGTTTATCTGGACCCGCTCGACCGGTCCAGTTCAGGCCGTCTCTGTCTTTGCTCGGTCGGTTTCGAGTCGCGTCTTCAGGTTGTCGAGTGTCTTCCGGAGCTGTCGTCTGTTGAACCGCCTGGCGACCGGTTCCGCGACGGCGGCCACCACCCGCCCGGGGAGGTCGTACGTCGCGCTGTAGGTGACCCGTGTCCCCTCGTCGACGGTCTCGAACGAGATGTCGATCTCGCCGGTGATGCCGCCCGACATCTCGAAGACCATCCGCTCGCCGTCCTCGTGGGTGGTCTCCGTGAGATAGCCCTCGCGGCTGATACCGGCCATCCGGTAGACGTACCGGACACGCTTGCCACCGTTGTCGAGTGACTCGACCTGTTCGGACTCTGCGAGGCTCGGTGTCACCTCGGCGTGGCTCCCGGGCCGGTCGAGGTAGCCGAACACCTCAGCCCGGGGTCGCCGGACGGTGACCGTCTCGCTGGCGCTGACCATGTGCGGCTATTACGGCTGGCGGCTGATAGCCGTTTTCCCGACGCGGACAACTATGTAGCCGGAGCCCGTACAGTGGTTATGCAACAGCCGATGGTCGGCGAAGCACCGACCTACGACCTCGCGGCGCGCGACGTTCCGTGGGTGCTCGGAACGCAACTCACCACCGAGGCCGGCCCGCTCGCCCGTGCCGAACCGGGGAGTCGGGTGCTGCTCGTCGAGGCACACGGGTTCGCGCGGCGCAAACCGTACCATCATCACAAACTGACGCTGCTCTTTGCCGGGATGCGGCAGTTCCGTGACCGCCTGCGCGAGGCCGGCTACGACGTTATCTACCTGCAGGCCGAGACGTTCGGCGAGGCGTTCGAGCGGTTCTTTTCCGAGCATCCCGACGCGCGGCTGGTCGCGATGCGGTCGCCGAGCTACGGTTCCGGCGAGCGCTTTGCCGAACTCGTCGAGGACGCCGGCGGCGAACTCCGGCTCCTCGAGAACGAACTGTTCGTCAGCACCCGGCAGGCGTTCGACGAGTGGGCAAACGGCGGCAGCGACAGTTTCCGCCACGAGACGTTCTACCGGTGGATGCGCCGGGAGACCGGTGTGCTGATGGACAACGGCGACCCGGTCGGCGGCGAGTGGAACTACGACGACCAGAACCAGGAGTTCCCGCCCGAGGACTGGGAGTCACCGCCGCTCCCCGACCACGACCACGACGGCCTGCTCGCCGAGACTGCCGACTGGGTCGAACGCGAGTTCGACGTCTGGGGGAGCACCGACGCCGAGGGGTTCCCGTGGCCGGTGACCCGGCGACAGGCCGTCCACCAGTTGCGGCAGTTCCTCGAGGAGCGCCTCCCCGAGTTCGGTCCCTACCAGGACGCGATGCGGACCGACGACTGGGCGATGTCCCACGCCCTGCTCGGGTCGAGTATCAACCTCGGCCTGCTCCACCCGGTGGAGGTCATCGAGGAGATGGAACGGGCCTACGAGACCGACGACGCCGTCGCGCTCAACTCCGTCGAGGGTGCTATCCGGCAGGTGCTCGGCTGGCGGGAGTTCATGCGCCACGTCTACCGCCACGCG
>CAYZGA010000038.1:0-18688 GCA_964477945.1 uncultured Halobacteriales archaeon | reverse complement strand
GTGACAAGGACATGCGCACCGCCGCCGAACAGTTCGACCTGACGCCGTCCTCGTAGTCTCTATTGTCGCCTCGCCGTGTCTGGCGTTTCTCGCCCGGAAACTGTACAGAGCCGTTCTTGTACTCGCTGACGACGCGAGTACGCGCGGTGTCAGCGAAAGATAGTGTCATTCGTCGGCGCTCGCGTACCCCTGTCGCTTCAGGCAGGTCCGCATCTCCTCGGAGCTGTCGTGTTTGTGCAGTCTCGTTGGCGTATCACAGTAGTACGTCTCCCCGTCGTGGCGGAGCGTCACCTCGTGTGTCGAGCCGAGAAACTCTGTCTCGACGATGACCCGGTGCCCTGCCTCGAGTATCGACAGCAGTTCGTCGGGTTCGCAGTCGCCGGCCTGGATGACGCGTGTCTCTCCCATCACCCCACCGTTCGCGGGCCGCGAACTTGAGTCTCCCTGTCTCGTCGACAGTCCCGGCCGCAACAGTCTCCGTCGGCCGGCGACTGCTCCCGTTTCACCGGTGACAGGCAGTCACCACCGGGTGGCCGGGTCAGTCCTCGTCGGGTGTCTCGGTGCTCAGTTCGAGCGCGTGGATGTCGGTGGTCATCAGCTCGTCGAGGGCGTCGTAGACCATCTGGTGCTGGTCGACGAGCGTCTCCCCCTCGAAGGCGGGGGACCGGACCGTCGCCGCGAGGTGGTCGTCGTCGTGTGCGCCGCGTGCCCGCTCGACTGTCGCGCTCGCCTCGGGGAGCTCCGATTCGATAACTCGCTCTATCTCCGCTATCTCCATACCCGTCCGGACGGGTCTCCGCGAGAAAAACCTCTCGTCTGTCCCGGCTACGTCGCCAGTCCGTGCCCGGTGAGGGGGACGACCACGTCCTCGTCTGTGTCGATTGCGCCGCGCTCGTAGAGCGTATCGAGTGCGGCGGGCGCGACGGCACAGGTCGGCTCGACGTGGAACCCCTCGCGGCCGAGACGGCGGTGTTCCGCGGCGGTCGTCTCCTGGTCGACCGCGACCACGTCCCCGCCGGTCGCGTCGAGCGCGGCGACTATCTCACCGTGTCGTGCCGGGTCGCGTATCTGAATCCCGTCGGCGAGGTCGTTCCCGCCAGCCGCCGCCGATTCACCGTGCCGGGCCGCCACGACCGGTGCCGCACCCGCGGCCTGCACACCGTACAGTCGCGGGACATCGTCGGTCCAGCCCGCCTCGTGCAGGCGCTCGAACCCGAGGGACACGCCAAGGAATAGCGTCCCGTGGCCGAGCGGCGCGACCACCGCGTTGGGAACCGTCCAGTCGCGCTGTGCCGCTATCTCGTAGGCGACGGTCGCCGTCCCCTCGAGAAACGACGGCTGCCACGCGTGACTCGCGTACCACGCGTCGGTCGAGTCGGTGCTCGTCTCCGCCACCCTCGCGAGACAGGCGTCGGTCACGGCGGCCCGGTCGCCCTCGACCCGCCGGACGGTGGCCCCGGTTCGCTCGATGGCCGTGAGTTTGCCCGCCTTCGCGTCCGCCGGGACGTATATCTCGGCGTCGAGACCGGCGCGGGCGGCGTAGGCCGCGATTGCCGCACCCGCGTTGCCCGAGGAGTCCTCGACGACCCGGTCGACGCCGAGCGCGACAGCGTGCGAGAGTGTGACCGCCGCGCCGCGGTCCTTGAAACTCGCCGTGGGTGCGAACCCCTCGAGTTTGTACGTCACCCCCCGGTCGGGCGCGTCGACCAGCGGTGTCCACCCTTCGCCGAGGGTGACCGCCCGCTCGACGGGCAACAGGTCGTCGAACGCCCACACCCCGGCCTCGCGGTCCACCGCCGGCGGCCCGCCCGAGCGCCCGGGAACTGGTGGGTTGGCGAACCGGAACGGACCGCCACAGTCACACCGGTACGGCGTCGACGCCCACTCGGGGTAGGTCCGCCCGCAGTCGACACACCGGTACATCCTCAGGCTGCCCCCGTCGCCTCGCCGCCCTCCACGCCGAGGTACGACGGGAGCGTGGTCAGTTCCTCGGCCGTGTAGCCGAACGCGTCGATGTCGTTGTCGTCGGTGGTGTTGTCGAGTTGCAGGGAGCGGTACTGGTCGGGCCCGAACGGAACCCCGGGAACGAGTCCACCGACCGTCATCCCGACACCCGCGAGCGCCATCGGGACCGGCACTACCCGGACCGACCCGCCGCGGACCAGGCGTGCCACCTCGGCCAGCGTGAGCACCGCCGGACCACCGATGTCGTATGTCTCGCCGACGTGGGTGTCGTCCTCGAGAGCGTCCGCCAGCATCTCGACGAGGTCCTCGACGTGGATTGGCTGGAACCGGGTGCGCCCGCCGCCGGGCAAGGGCGCGAGCACCGGCGGGGTGAGCGTGCGCGTGAACTCGACGAACTGGCCGCCGTCACCGAACACCACCGACGGCCGGAAGATGACCCAGTCGAGAGCGGACTCCCGGACGTGCTTCTCGGCGCGCCCCTTCGCCCGGATGTAGTGGGTCGTTCCGTCGGGGTCGGCCCCGAGCGCGCTCATCTGGAGAAACCGGTCGACACCGGCGGACTCGGCCGCCTGGACACAGTTGTCGGTTCCCTGCCGGTGGACCCGGTCGTGCATCTCGTTGCCCCCGCGCGGTTCGAACAGCGGCGAGAGGGCAACCAGATTCACCGCCGCGTCCCGCCCCTCGAAGGCGTCCGCGATGGAATCGTACGCCGTGACGTCACCTACCGTCGTTTCCACGCCGTCGGGCAGTACCCCGTCGTCCGGTCCACGCGCCAGCGCGGTCACGTCGTGGTCCCGGTCGAGCAACTCCGAACACAGGTGGCGGCCGACGAATCCGGTGCCGCCGGCGACGAGGACATCCATATCTGACCTACGCCCGACAAACAAAAGTATCTGCTGTCGACCCGTCGATTGCCGGTCGGCGGAACGGCTACCAACAGGTGTTAGTCGGCGGAACGGCTACCGGCAGTTGTGGCAGTTACCGAGAAGATATACGTCAAGAACCACCGGCAACTCGTCTCCCAGATCGAGCGGTCGTTCCCGAAGAGCGCGTTCAGCGGGGCGACGATGGACATCCTCTACCAGGGCGAGGGCCTGGAGAAACTCGACGAGGCCACCCGCGACCGGGTGCTCGACTTTGCCGAGGACTTTCTGGACTGTGCCTGCGAGTCGAACCCGCACTGTGGCTGTGCGGAGCGAAAGTTCGTCCGCTACCTGCTGGAACTCCGCGAACAGGGGCTCGGCCCGCAGGCTATCGTCGACGTGATGGGCGACGAGTACATGCTGTACGCCTACACCGGCGATATCCTCTCCTTTCTCGACAGCTCGGTCCGCACCCTCGAGGCCGCCGAACACTTGGCCGAGGTGGACAGCCGCCCGGAGGCGGCCGACCGGATGCGTGCGCTGCGGGAGAACCTGGTGCGGTAGGGCCGCGCCGGTACAGACCCAGCGCAAAACTAAGTGCTCGCGGCGCGTACGTCTACCGATGGCAGACGTAACAATCGTCGGCGGTGGTCCCGCCGGCCTGACCGCAGGGCTGTTCCTCCAGAAGAACGGGCAAGAGGCGACCGTGTTCGACACCGACAGAACCTGGATGCACAAGGCACACCTGTTCAACTACCCGGGTATCGGGTCGGTCGACGGCACGGCGTACCTCGAGACGCTCCGCAAGCAGGTCGACAGTTTCGGCGTGACACGCGAACAGGGTGTCGAGGTGACCGACGTCTCGACCGCGGAGGACAGGTTCGCCGTCGAGACAGCGGACGACGAGACACACGAGACAGACTACGTGGTGCTCGCCACCGGTGCGAACCGCGACCTGGCGGAGGCGCTTGGCTGTGCGTTCGACGACGATATCGTCGACGTGGACGTGACCATGGAGACGAGTATCGACGACGCGTACGCCACCGGCGCGATGGTGCGCGCCGAGGAGTGGCAGGCCGTTATCTCCGCCGGTGACGGTGCTGCCGCGGCGCTGAACATCCTCACAAAAGAGCGCGGCGAGCACTTCCACGACTTCGACGTGCCCGCCGACGCCGTGGCGACGTTCGGCGGCGACGACTGACCGTCGCAGGCCGACGCGCCACCCGGGTCAGTCCGATGGAACACGCCGGGCAGTTGCGCGAGCGTCGACCCGCGGGGAGCGTGTCAGCCCGGTTGCCAGCGGCCACCAAACTCCTCGCGGAGCGCGTCCTCGTACCGACCGTCCTGGAACGTGGTCACCCGGCCGTCCTCGCTGCTCAGTGTCACGGCACCCAGCACCTCCTCGCGGGTGGAAACTTCCAGTGCGCTCAGGTGTTTCGTCCCCATCCAGTCGGCGTAGTTGTCGACGGTCGTCCCCTCTGACCGGTTCAGGTACGGTGTCCGGACCCGGACCATCTGCTCCTGGATGGTGCCGTCGCCGGCGACCAGCACGGCCCCGTCACACGTAAACGCCACGTCCCGTGCGGCCTGGACGAACGTGTTACTCGAGCCCATAACCATGTTGCACCGGTTGACCGGCCACCGGTTCTCGCCGAGCGGGTCTGTGTGGTCGACAAAGTCGACGTTCGCCGCCACCACGAAGTACAGACTCGGCCCGCCGACGTGCTGTTGCTCCCACCGGTCGAACTCGAGACTCAGTGTCTCGCAGGTGTACCGGAGGAGGTCTATCGTCTCCTGACTGCTCTCGTACTCCAGTCGGGCCGAATCGGGGGTTGACATTGCGGACGTTGTGCCATCGCTAGGACTGGACGGATATCCCCGTTTCGCAAGCGCCGCGACTGTCGAAGGTGACCGCCCGGAGTCCGGTGTCGTCGGACCGCACACTCGGGGTGTCGCGGTTCAGACCGCCGGAAGAGTCACCGCACTACCCGTCGCGGTCCGGGAGCAACTGGCCCCAGACGTGCTTGTCGGGGAGTTCGACGGTCATCGGGCGGTCGACAGTGAGAGAGCAGGGGAGTCTGGGACAGCCAAAACGGGCCGCCCGGTCGTGCCAGTGTGTCGCCGGCGGGGGGTCGACCGCCGCGACCACAGGTGCCACACAGACCGCAACCGCCGCGGTTCCCGTACACCCGCGCGAACGCGGACAGTCGAGGACCGTCACCTCGACGGCGGTTCGTGCAGTGCACTCGCCCGCCGATTACGCGGTCAGTCGCTCGCCGAGGTCACCCTGTTCCTCGAGTTCGAGGAGGATGTCGCTGCCGCCGACGAACTCGCCGTCGACGAACGTCTGCGGGATGGTCTCCCAGCCGCTGTGTCGCTCCAGTGCCGTCCGGAACTCGTCGAGCGACTCGAGCGCGTCCACCACCTCGAACTCGTCGCGGTGGCGACCCACGAGCGTCAGCGCGCGGTCCGAGTACCCGCACTGTGGCATGTGCCGGGTGCCCTTTATGAACAGGACAATCTCGTTGTTCTCGATTGCCGTGTCGACACGCTCGTCGACCTCCTCCTGCGGGAGACTCTGGTTCGGGTCGAATGTCATACCCACTAGTTCGTGTTGGAGGCTCATAATCCCTCGTGGTCCGGCACGCGTAGCCTCCGCTCCGGCGGGGCATCTGTCGTTGTCGCAGGTCCTGCGGTTCCCGGGCGGCCGGTCTCCCCGAGTCCAGCGCGGCGGGTCGAGAGTGTCTGCCGTTATTCCGGAGCGTCTACACCCGTTCTCGCACTGTCAGGTTATTTTGTTCGGCGATAATTCTGCACAGCACGAGTGTCTTTTCTGCCGTCTCTAAGGAAATCAATCCTGATACCACGCGGATAGATTGAAGACAGTTCTGCCCGATACAGGAACTATGGGTGCCGAGCAATCAGCGGAGGAGATAAACACGGAACTGGCGACGGCGTTCGGACTGTACGCGCTGACCGACGCGACTGTCCACGAGGCGGCGGCGGAGACAGACGTGACAGGCTGGGAACTAGAAGTCGCAATCGAGCGCGCCGGTCTCGACGACGTGTTCCAGCAAGAGGAGAGCGATATCTCCGAGACCATCGACGACCTGCTCGGCGACCACTAGCACTCGAGTCCGGCGACGGCCTCGCGGACATCCGCGAGGAGCGTTGTCGGGTCCACTCCCGTGAGCGTGACGTGGCCCATCTTCCGGAGGGTGTAGACCTCGTGTTTCCCGTACCAGTGGAGTGCGAGTCGGTCCCGGGCGAGTGTGTCTGCCACACCGGTTAGTCGCGCCTGCCGGCGTGACTCGACATCGCCCAGGATGTTCGCCGACGCCGTGGGTGCCCGTTGCTCGGTTGTCCCGAGCGGCAGTCCGACGACACCGCGGAGGTGTTGCTCGAACTGCGAGGTGTGACAGCCCTCGATGGTCCAGTGCCCCGAGTTGTGTGGTCGGGGCGCAACCTCGTTGAGCAGTATCTCGCCGTCGCACTCGAACAGTTCGATCCCGTACACGCCCCGACCGGAGAGGCTGTCGAGCACCGACAGCGCCACCTCGCGGGCGCGCTCCCGGACCCGCTCGGTCGTCCGCGCAGGTGCGACGGTCGCCCGCAGAATCTCCGCCTCGTGGACAGTCTCTGTCACGGGAAAGGTGTCCCGTTGCCCGGCACCGACACAGCCCATCACCGCCAGCTCCCGGTCGTACGGGACGAACTCCTCGACCATCGCCGGACCGTCGATGGCCGCGAACGCCTCCTCGACATCGGCTGGCGACTCGACGGGGACGTTCCCGCGCCCGTCGTAACCCCCTTCGCGTGCCTTCAGCATCGCCGGGTACCCCAGGTCGTCGAGTGCACTCCGGAGCGTGTCGACAGTGTCGACCGCCCGGAACGCGGGGACCGGAATCCCGGCATCGCGCAGACGGCGCTTCTGGACGAGCTTGTCCTGGATGAACCGCAACGTCTCGGGGTGGGGGTGGACCGGTGTGCCCGTCTCCTCGTGCACGCGCTCCAGCGCGTCCGGGTCGGCGAGTTCGATCTCGAAGGTGAGGACGTCGGCACGCTCGGCGAGTGCTCGGATCGTTTCCTCGTCGTCGAAGTCGCCGACGACCTGCTCGCGAACGACCGGTGCGGCCGGGGCGTCCGGTGTCGGATCCGAGACGACGAGGTCGATGCCGAGTGGCGCGGCCGCCTCCCCGAGCATCCGACCCAGCTGTCCACCCCCGACGACGCCCACAGTTGTCTCCGAGAGAACGTGTGACATACCCGCTGTTCCGGCGAAACGTGCAAATAGCCGTCGTTTCGGCGCTCCGCCCGTGGCCGCGAGACGGTTCACCCGGGGCGGTCGACCCCCGTTATCTCGAACCGTGCCCCGCCCGCTTCGCTCTCGGAGACGGTCACCGACCAGTCGTGTGCGTCGACAATCTCGGCCACGATTGCCAGGCCAAAGCCTGTCCCGGTGTCCTGTGTCGAGTAGCCGTACTCGAAGATCGCATCGCGCTCGTCGGCCGGAATCCCGCTCCCGCTGTCCGCGACGTAGAACCCGTTCTCCAGGTCGCCGACCGTGACCCGAATCGGCCCGTCGCTGTGTTCGGTCGCGTTCCGGACGAGGTTCTCGATGGCCTGCCGGAGACGGTCCGGGTCGGCACGGACCGCCGTGTCCGTCTCGACCTGGAGCGTGGCCTCCGGTGTCGAGACGTTCCCCCAGCAGTCACGGACCAGCGCCGTCAGGTCGACCCGTTCCAGTTCCTCGACACGACCCCCTTCACGGGCGAGTGTCAGGAGGTGTTCGAGGAGCTGTTCCATGCGCTCGTGTGCCCCTTCGACCGCGTCGAGGTGGTCACTGTCACACTCCTGGCGTGCCAGTTCCAGTCGGCCTCGGGCGACACCGAGCGGGTTGCGCAGGTCGTGTGACGCGATACCGACGAACCGCTCCAAGCGCTCGTTTTGCCGCCGGAGCTGTTCCTGGCTCTCCCTGAGTTCCGCCTCGAACTGAAGACGCCGCATCGTCCGGGCGGCGTGTCCCGTTAGCAACTCTGTGAACCTGCGGTCGACCCCGTCGAACGCGGCCCGCTCGGTGGAGACAGCCTGGAACACTCCGATATCGCCCACCGGAACGCTCAGCCCGGACCGGTAGGTCGACTTCGCCGGGTCCGTGACGTCGTCGGCCGAGATATCGTCCACGACAAACGACTCACCGGTCTGGAACGTCTCCCCGGCGAGTCCCTGGTCGGGCTCCATCCGGCGGGTACCACCGGGTGACGCCTCGGACGATGCCGCCGCCGGGACGAGCATCCCGTCCTCGTGGACGAGAAGTGAACACAGCTCCATCTCGAGCACCGACTCGGCGGCCCCGACAGTCTGCTCGGCAGCGGCTTGGAGAGAGTCACACTCCTGCATCTCCGCCGCGGCAGTGTGTAGCGTCGCGAGTGTCTCTCTGTGGTCTCTCAGTCTGGTGATATCCTGGACTGTCCCGCTGATGCGGACACACTCTCCACCCTCGAACTGCGGGTCACCGCTCGTTCGAACCCACTTTTCTGTGCCGTCCGCTGCAATCAGTCGCACCTCCTCCTCGTACGGTTTGCCGGTCTCGACTGCCCGCTCGAACGCCGTCCGGATGGTGTCCCTGTCCGCCGGGTGAAAGAACGTCTCGATGTCCGACTGCGGGCCCCCCTCCGGCCGGGACTCGACACCGTAGATACCGTACACCCCCTCGCTGTAGTACCCCTGCTCCTCCTGTGGATACCACTCCCAGGCGCCGACACCGGCGGTCTCCTGCACTTTTCTGAATAGGTCTGTCTGTCGTTCGAGTTTGCGCTCTGCGTGGTACTGGCCGACTGCGGAGTCCACCTGCGTCGCCAGGAGCTCGTACTGTTCGGTGTCCGGGCGCTTTCGCAGGTAGTCAGTTACGTCGGCGGAGATGGCGTCGCTCGCTATCGCCTCGCTGCCCCGACTGGTGAACAGAATAAACGGGAGGTCGGGGTAGGTCTCCCGGACGGCCCGGAGAAACTCGATTCCGTCCATACCCGGCATCTCGTAGTCGGAGATAACGCAGTCGACGGTATCGGTGAGTTCCTGCAACCCCTCCTCGGCGCTGCTTGCAGTCCGGACGCTGAATCGCTTGTCGGCCCGTTCCAGAAACGTCGCCACTGTCTCTGCCAGTTCGGGTTCGTCGTCCACGTGTAGCACAGAGATCTGTTCGACAGGCTGAATCACGGCGTGACCACTGACTGAACAAATCTGTCCGGCGGAACTTAACTGTACCTCCTCTGGACAGGACTCGTCGTGTCTGCAGGATTCGCGGGGCCAGCGGTGGAGCAAAAGCCGTTGTACCGGCGCCGACGTCTGCCTGTCCTGCCCGCCGTGAGACGAGGGCTCACTCGGAGCGGTCGACCCCCGTTATCTCGAACCGTGCGCCGCCGTCGACCCCGTCGGTAACTCGGATGTCCCACCCGTGAGCGTCGGTGACCTGCTTCACAATCGCCAGTCCGAATCCGGTTCCCTGTTTGCTGGTGGTGTACCCGTCGTCGAACACCTGTTCGCGGTCCGCCGGCGGGATTCCCGGGCCGTCGTCCTCGACGTACAGCCCGTCACCGTCGGCCAGTTCACCGACGCGGATGTGCACCTCCGGACCGGCGTGTTCGATGGCGTTTCCGAACAGGTTCTCGAACAACTGACGGAGCTGACCCCTGTCACCTCTGACCTGCATCTCCGTCTCCACATCGAGTGTCGCCTCCGCCGTTGCCACGAGCGACCAGCACTCCGCTGTCAGTTCCGACAGCGTGACTGTCTCGGTCTCCAGTGCCCCCTCACCCTCCTCGGCGAGGGTCAGGAGGTCCTCGACCAGCGACTCCATGCGGTCCAGTGCGTTCTGACACCGGTCGAAGTGCTCGGGGTCGCCGGTTTGTTCGGCCAACTCGAGATACCCCTGCATGACATCGAGTGGGTTCCGGAGGTCGTGAGAGACCATCTTGTTGAACTCCTCCAACTGGTCGCGTTGCGCCACGATCTGTTCGGTCGCGCGCCGGTTGAACAGCTCGTAGCCCACCCACTTTGCCATCAGCTCCGCGACTACCTCCTGCTCGGCTGTGAACGGTTCCTCGCGGGGTTCGGAGTCGGCAAAACAGAACGTCCCGTATATGTCGCCGTCGACGATCACCTTCGCGCCGATGTAGGACTCGAGGCCGAACACGTCGTACGCGGCGTCACCCTCCCAGCCCTCGATCGCCGCGTGCTGGACGGTGAGGGCGTCCTCCTGCTCGATTGTCCTCCGGCAGTACGACTGTGACAGCGGACACGACTCCCCCGGTTGCAGCAGTTCGTGCTCGCCGCTGGCCTCGACGATCAGCTGCGTGTCCTCGGAGAGCTCGGAGAGAAAGCCCGCCTCGGTGCCGAAGTACGCGCGACCCACCACGAGCAGTTCCTGGATCTTCTCCTCGAAGGACCGCTCGTGGTCTGCGGTCACGCGGTACATCCGCCGGAGCGCCTCGGTTTCGGAGAGTGACCCGTCGTCGACAGAGCTCGGCCCGCGGTCTCCGATGCTCATACATTATAAACTGTGCGCAGATACATAATCCTGGGGTACGCGAGCCCGAGTCCGGCTATGTGTCCGTGACTCGACCTGTCTCGTGACGAACCGCACAGGACCCGTGTCATTGTGTCGGCTGTCACCACTCGCACTCTCTCATCGAGCGTGTCCCGTTCGCGGGGGGTCGAGACAGCACGCGGGTGGTCGCAACATACGAAAGCCCCGGGACCGTGGGTGAGGACGATGCGACGAACCGAGGCGAACCTGTTCACGCGACGCGAGCCCGGCAGCCACGACAGCGACACCGTCGCGCTGATACGCCGTGCCGGACTGGTTCGGCAGTTCGGCAGCGGGCTGTACGGGTTCACGCCCACCGGTGAGCAGGTCCGGGGGGCGCTCGTCGACCGGGTCGACGCAGCGATGCGGGAGACCGGCGCACAGCGGATTCGCCTCCCGCAGTTGAACTACCGCGACCTCTGGGCGGAGAGCGGCCGCTGGGACAGTTTCGGCGAGGAGATGTTCACACTGTCCAACCGTGACGACCAGCAACTCTGTCTGGCCCCGTCCCACGAGGAGGCGGTCGTCCACCTCTTCGAGGGGCTGGTTCGCTCCTACGAGGACCTCCCGATTCGTTGCTACCAGATTGGCCGGAAACACCGCGACGACCGCCCGCGGATGGGTCTGCTCCGCACCCGGGAGTTCACGATGCAGGACGCATACAGCCTGCACGCGACACGGGAGTCGCTGACCGAGACATACCGGCAGGTCCGGGCGGCGTACTGCAAGCTGTTCGACCGACTGGGTGTCGACGTTGTCGTCGCCGAGGCGGACAACAGCGTCATGGGCGGGCCGACCTCCGAGGAGTTTCTCGCCCCCGTCGAGACGGGAACCACGCCGATGCTGTGCTGTCCGGCCCCGGACTGCCGGTTCGGCTCGACCCCCGACTCTCCGACCGCCGTCGCGCCCGGCGACGACTGCCCGGACTGTGGCACCTCACTCGCGGCCGGCGAGGGTATCGAGGTGGCACACATCTTCGACCTGGGTGACCGGTACGCCGAGGCGATGGGGTTGACCGTCGACATGGCCGACGGCTCCCGGCAGGACGTGCTGATGGGTAGTTACGGTATCGGCATCGAACGGCTCCTGCACACCATCGTCGCCCAGCACGCCGACGCCGACGGCTGTCGCTGGCCCGGTGACGGGACCGACAGTATCGCCCCCTACACCGTCTCGATCATCCCGCTGCAGTACGACGACGAACTCGCGGCGGTGGCGGATGTGCTCCACGACGAGTGCGAGACGAGCGAAACCCTGCTGTTCGACGACCCCGACCAGACCATCGGCGAGCGCTTCGCCGAGAGTGACCTGCTCGGTATCCCGTACAAACTCGTTATCGGCAACAACTTCCGCGAGACGGGCGAACTCGAACTCGAAACCCGCGACGGTGAGACCAGTTACATCACCCGCGGTGACGTGCCGGACCTGTTCGCCTAACGGTCACCGGTTCGTTTTATATACACACAGTCTCTCGAATTACGAGGAACTCGAACCACCCGACCCCGCGGCTGTCGAGATATGCTGGAGGTCAGACCAGAGCATTACAACGTGTAGTCGTGGTCACCGGTCTCCGACTCCAGAACGGCCGTCAACAGTTCGATGGTCGCCTCGATATCGTCGACGTGTGCGGTCTCGGTGACCGTGTGCAGGTACCGCGTCGGAATCGAAAGTGCTCCGACCGGACGTGCGCCGCGTGCTCGCTGGAACCCCGCGGTGTCGGTGCCGCCGGCGGGCAGTACCTCGAGCTGGTGGTTGATACCGTTGTTCTCTGCGACAGTCTGCATCCGCTGGTGGACCTTCGGCGTGGTAATAACACTCGAATCCTTGAGCTTGATTGCGGCTCCGTCGCCGAGTGTGGTGACCTGACTTCCGGGGTCGAACCCGGGAACGTCGTTCGCAACGGTCACGTCGAGCGCGATTGCGAGGTCGGGGTCGAGGTCGAACCCGAGCGTCTGCGCCCCGCGAATCCCGACCTCCTCCTGGACTGTCGCCGCGAAGTGGACCGTCACCGGAGGATTCTCGACCCGGCGCGCAGCCTCCAGAACGGCAAACAGACAGACGCGGTCGTCGAGTGCCTTGCCCGTGATGGTCTCGCCGACCTGTCGGGTTGTCTGTTCGAGCGTGACGAGATCACCCGTGGAGACCAGTTCCCGTGCTGTCTCCCCGTCGAGGCCGAGGTCGATGTGGATATCGTCCACGTCCCGCTCTGCCTCCAGTTGCTCCGCGTCGAGTGTGTGTGGCGGGACGGAGCCGATCATCCCCGTGAGGTCCCCGTCGTCGGTGTGGACGGTCACCCGCTGGGCTCTGAGGACACGAGCGTCGAACCCCCCGAGTGGGTCCACCTGGACGAACCCATCCTCGGTCACGTGGCGAACCATGAAGCCAATCTCGTCCGTGTGAGCGGCGACAACAACGTCCGCGTCGCGGTCACCTTCGAGTGTTCCCACGACGTTACCAATGCTGTCGACGTTCACCTCGTCTACCTCCGACGCCAACTCCGTGACGACGAGGTCTCGGATGCGGTCCTCGTAGCCCGGCACACCGCTGGTCTCTGTCAGTTTCTGTAGAAGCTCGAGGTCGAACGGAAGCGACATACACACTGCTTGCGCGGGCCGCTACTAAGCTATCCTGGTTCGGTGCGCGTATCAGGTGGTGTCCGACCCCCGGCAGTACCGATCATCGACGGGGCCGACCGGGGAGTACCCGACCGAATCTCGGCCGACCGGTCCGGGGTTTCTCCCGTCTTGCCCGTTTTCCGTACTCGGCAGGTGGCTCCCGGTCGGGTTCGCCGCTGTTCGCCTGTTGCTCCTCTCTTGATGGCGGGAGTCTCGCCCCGACACCCCAGGATTGTGGCCGCGACAGAGGCCGGTGCTCCGTCGGGCAGACTCCACCGGGACCCGGAACCACGCACGGGACATCGGTGAGGGATGCGAGGTCCGGTTGTTCCCGGTGGACAGCGGCACGTATCGGCGCGGTGCTGTTCGGCGGTCTCGGTAACCGACGGGCGCGCGGACCTGCGCTGGCCCCGCGGGCAGTCTGGCACGGCACCGACGGTATCACCACAGCGGTCGCCAACTCGCTGGCAGTGAAACACGTGGCCGACCCGCTCTCGAACTGCCTCGTTGCGCCGCGTCGTGTGTCGAGTTATCCGAAACGTGATACTACTCGAACAAAGAAAATCTCCCACACGTGGTCGTTAGAGGCGCGTACCACTCTTAGACTCATATACCAAATGATACTTTACCGTGAGTCACCAAGGAGTATATGGAGGACTCAATGAAACGCAATCGAACGCTGTTTGGAGTCGGAATCGTCGCACTCGCCCTGCTCGCAGTTGGCGGCAGTGGCTTGGCACTCGCACAGGACCCTGGGTCGTCGGTACTCGATACTGGAGGAGACGAAGAGGAGTCAATCGCACCCGAGAGCGTCACTCTCTCCGAGGAGGAGGCTATCGACATCGCGACCGCCGAGGCCAACGGAACCGTCGAGGAGGTCGAACTCGAGAGTGAGGACGGCACCCCCGCCTACGAGGTCGAACTCGTGACCGCCGACGGCACCGAGACCGAGGTTACTGTCCACGCCGACGACGGCACCGTCCTCGAGTTCGAGAGTGAAGACGACTAACACTCCCCACGCTGCACCTGCGGCCCTCACCCTGAACTAACGACCGGCGCGGACTCCGGTCACGCAGTTGTGAACGAGGCGCGGGCTCCGACTGGTTGGTCGGTCATCACGACCCGCCGGAACATCCGTTGCCAGCGGCTCTTGCGCCGACCCGGGATACCCGTGACGCCTGCAACGCGTCACGACGTCGCAATCCTGGTTCGGTTACTGTCAATTAGTTGTGCGTGTCTGTCGACGACCAGTGTCAGACGCTCGCCATCACGTTCGACCGACAGCGATAGTCGGAGCGGGTCCTCGGAGCGAACTGTCGGCTCCGCAATCGTCAGTTCCACCGCCCAGAACGGCGCCTCGGTGACATCGACACCGTGGTCGTGGTAGAACGCGATCACGGCCGGTTCGCCGAGAAGGTACGACCCGATTGTCGAACCCGACACCCTGCCACACCCCCCACAGGTCGCAATCAGCACGTGGGCGACCTGCGGCGTGTCCAGCACGTCGTACTCGACGTCGACACTGCCGAAACAGACACCCTCGCGGACCAGGTCGAGATGATGTCGGGTTCGGCGTGTCTGGATGGTGATAGCTTCGTCGAGCGGTCGCTCCGAGACGGCGTTCGGCGGGAGGTCGTCCGAGGGAAACCTGTGATCGTTTGCACACGTCACCGACAGGAGTCTGTCCTCGTAGGTCGCTGTGAGTTCAGTTCCGCAGACACCGCAGGTATCGTCCAGCGCGACCGGGTCCTGCGTCGTCTCGGCACCGACACCGGCCTGGAGGATGCCGACGAGCGACCGGCCCGACCACGTCAGGGTGTACCCCTCCTCGGTCCGTCTAACGTATGCCGGTCGCAACTTCCCGAGGTGGGATGTGAACTGCCTCGGGGTCACGTGGTTCGAGAGACTCCGTCTCTTGTCAGTTGCTCACGGGCATTGCCCGCTCGCAAGTTCGTTGGACGTTGTCCGACGTTCATCACGGAAGACTGCGTCTTCCGAACGACCCCGAGGCACTCCACCACAAACTCAACCACCTGTTCCAGCAGAACAACGACCCGACGACGAACGCGGAGCAGTTCGATGCATCGTCGGTCCTCGACGTGCGTCTCGTCGAGGGTCTCGTCTCGTTTGTCGACGACAGCAGCCGAACCCCCGACTGTCGTCGCTGGCCACCGCGTCGTGTGACTACCGGAGAGAGCAGAATACCGTCTCCGCGACTCCGGCCCCGAGAGATGTGTGAGGGGCACGTACCGTCACCGTGTCAGGTCTGCTCGGGTTGTCGACATTCGACATGGAACCGGGGGTACTGGACGAGACACCGGCGCAGGGCAAGTGTAGGACACGGCGCTGGGGCACGCTCGGCATCGAACAGGAGTCCCTGCCAGACCCGGTGAGTTACCCCACGACGGTCGGACTCGTCGAGTTGATCGGACTCGACGCAGGCACACACGGCAGGGCTGTCGCCGTTGACCTCCTCGAACGGGTGATAGAGCGGTGTCGACCGGCGGGTGCGACGGTCATCTGTCTCCCGGTGACACACGAGGACGAGATACTCGCCGACGTGGTGGCACGCCTCCAGTTCGAACCGGTCGGGACGGTGGGGCCGACGGCTACCGCCAGCGCGACAGCGGCGGCAGTTGTCGGCGACGGCGGGGAGAACCGCGACACGACACTGTACCTCCGGTTCGACTGACGACGACTGTCGACGGGACGACAGACTACCGTCGGCGCGACCGAACCGTACGGGTCACCGGACAGTGCGCACGGGTACCGGTGGGTCGCTCCTACGACAATCCCTTTCGCATCTCGACGATACGGCCGGTGACGCCGGTCTCGACGTGTGGAGAGAACTCGTGGCTGAACTCCCTGACCTGCTCGTAGCCGCGTGCCTCGTAGAACGGGACAGCGGGTAGCGAAGCCGACAGACCGAGCGACGTGACCTCCCGGTCACGGGCCCGTTGCTCCAGTGTCTCGTAGATCGCCGTGCCGACCCCCTCGCGGGCGACTGACGGGAGCACGTAGACGGCGGTGAGCTCCGCGTCGACGGTCGCCCGGTAGTCGTCCGGTCGCTCACACCGCAGTGACCCGAACCCCACGACGACACCGTCACGGTCGGCCACGACGATGTCCTGCGCGTCGGACTCGATGATCGCCGTGTAGTCGGCACTCCCGCACCCGCTTGCCCACGCCTCGACCTGCTGTCGGTCGTACGCGTCCGGTCCGAGACCGACGATAGACGCGTAGTGGACCGTCCGCACTGCCTCGGCGTCTGTCGGTGTCGCGTCGCGAACGTTCATACCTGCTACTCGTTCTGAACGATAGTTAATCTGTTCGGTTACCCCCGACCGGTTCACTGTCAAACCGTGACAGCGGACCGGTGACAACCTCCTGTCTGGAGCAGTTGCGAGCGTTCAGACCGAACGCGGTCTCTGCGGACTCGGATACAGTCGACGGCGCTCTCGCGGAGACAGATGGCCGGAACGCCCCGGTCTCGCTTTCTGCCTCCGCCGTCCGGGCACAGAGCGGTCGCACAGTCTCGCAGAGCGTCCGGCCGATCAGGGGACGATAACCGCTCGACCCTCGATATCGCGATGTTCGAGTCGCTCGGCAACCGTGTTGACCTCCCCGAGAGCGTGGTGTTCGGTGTGTAACTCGACGTCGCCACGCTCGACGAGTGCGACCAGTTCCTGGAGTTCGGCGTACCGCCCGACGAGTGTCCCCTTGTAGGCGAACTCGCCGTTGACCAGCGCCTGGGACGGTTCGTGGATGTGCCCGCCGTACCCGATGACGTGGTAGTCACCGCCTGCCGCCACGATGTCGGGCCCGTACGCCGTTGTCTCGTCACTCCCGACAAAATCTAGCACCTGCTGTGCGCCCGTTCCGTCCGTGAGGTCTGCGACGACTGTGGCGATATCCTCCTCGGTCGGGTCCACCGTGTGCCGCGCCCCCAGTCGGTCGGCCAGTGCCAGCGCCTCGTCTTTTATATCGACGGCGATGATATCGCTCGCGCTCATCGCGTCAAGCGACTGCAGACCGATGTGGCCCAGGCCACCGATTCCGATCACGACGGTCGTGTCGCCGGGGTTCAGGGCACGGACTGCCTTCTTCGCGGCGTGATACGCGGTGATGCCAGCGTCGGCATGAGGTGCAATCTCGGCCGGGTCGACACCGCCCGGGAGTGGGATCACCGCCCGCTCGTTCGTGAGTACGTACTCGGCGAACCCGCCGTCGGTCGTGAGACCGTTGAACGCCTGATTCTCGCAGTACATATCCTCGCCCCGGCGGCAGGGCCGACAGGTCCCGCAGGTCTGGACCGGATGACAGATTACCGGGTCGCCCTCGTCGACGAGGGACACCTCGTCGCCAACCCCGGCGACGACGCCCGCGTTCTCGTGACCGAGTGTCATCGGCAACTCCTGTTCGACGTACCTGTCCCACATACCCTCGACGATGTGATTGTCTGTCTGACACCATCCTGCGCCCTCGACGGCGACCAGAACGTCGTCTGACCGGGTCGGTGTCGGCCGCTCGACCTCCTCGACGGAGAGCGCCTCGCTCATATCCTCTGTGTACTCGTGCAGTCGCGCTGCCTGCATGTCAATCTCTACCAACCGCAGAGATAAAACTGTTAATTATGATATCCAGGCGACCGAACGGCTCGCAAGAGCCCGCGTGGTCTGAGACTACTCGGGTGCGACGACGGGGGTGTGGAGGTGGCCGATGCCCTCGTACCAGATGTCGACTGTGTCACCCGGTTTGACGAGACCGGGGTTGGCGGGGCTCCCGAAGGCGACGACATCCCCGGGCCGGAAGGTGTACCGCTCCGAGAGAAAGGCGAGCACCTCGAACGGGTCGAACAACATCCGCTCGGTGGTCGCCTCCTGGCGCAGTTCGCCGCCGACGTGGGTCGTCATCTCGATGGCGCGGGGGTCGAGGTCCGTCTCGACAACCGGTCCCAGCGGGGCCGACCCGTCGAAGGCCTTCCGGGCCGTCCGTCCGGGCTGGTCCAGCGCGTCGAGGTCGTTCAGGATGGTCCAGCCCCGCACCGCGTCCCGGACGGCCTGCTCGCCGTCGAGGGCAGTACACTCACAGTCGATAACCGCCGCGAGTTCCCCGGCGTAGGTCAGTTCGTCGGTCCAGCGCGGGTACTCGACGGGCACACCCGGGTCCCGGACCGCGACAGCGGGTTTGATGAACCAGTCCGGTTGCTCCGGGCGGTCGTAGTCCATCTGTTTCAGCGTCGCTGCGTAGTTGCGTCCCACACAGTAGACCGTCCCGGGGTCACAGGGCGCGCACAGTTCGCCGTCGACGCCAACATCGAACCGACCGGCGTCGGTGACGACGGTCCCGTCCTCGTACCGGCCTGTCCGGACGCCCGCGTCGGTGTCGATTCGCGCCAGTTTCATGCGCTCGCTTCGGTCACCCACGGTTTAACTGGTTTGTCTCTGCGCGGAACGAGCGACGCGCCGACTCGCCGTGCGTCCAGCAGATCAGTCGCCGGTTATCGTCCCCCGGGGTCACCGGGTGTCACCCGTCGTGGCGAACGGGGGACTGACCGCGGTTCGGCCGGTCGAGGCTACCCGTCACGCGTCGTAACCTGTCAGTTTCGGTACTTCCCAATCGAGGATTCGGAAGCCGAGTTGAGTTGGTGTGAGCCGTTC
>CAYZGA010000037.1:0-19384 GCA_964477945.1 uncultured Halobacteriales archaeon | reverse complement strand
CGCTCGACGTGGACGGACGGCTCCGCGGGCACTGTCTGTTCGTCGCTGTCGGGGTCCCGGTCGGACACACGTGCCGTTCGGGTCGGAGGGCAAAAGAACCCACCTCGACACCGCGACGGTGAGAGCCGTTACGTCTCGGACGTGGTCGACCCACTGCCCGGCGAGTAACCGGTCTCCCCGGCACAGGCGGTGTCGAACCGCTCGGCGGAGTCGACCAGGTATCCCGTGTCGGGGGTGAAGACCTCGACTGTCGCCGTCGCCGGCGACGCGTCGAGGAGCATCGGTCCGAGCGCCTCGTACTCGACATCGCCGCTTCCGACCGGGATGTGGGTGTCACCGCGGTGTCGTGCCCCGTGGACGTGGAGGTGTTCGACGAGGTCACCGTACGAGGCGAGAAACGACTCGATACCGTCGGTGCCCGCCTCGAGATACGCGTACCCGACGTCGAGACAGACCGCCGCGTCGGCGCTGGCGGCCACCTCGCCTACCCGCTCCAGCGAGAGTCCGCCGGCGTACCCGACAGTCTCGAAACAGACCGTCACGTCGTGGTCTGCGCCGCGGTCGGACAGGTGCGCCACCCGGTCGGCGAGGTGGTCGTGCCCCGAACCCCGGGCGCGAGGGTGTGCGACGGCCGTCGTCGCGCCGAGGGTTGCTGCCGTTTTGAGGACCCGGCCGAGGTACTCCCGTGTCGCCGCGTCGATCCGCTCGACCGGCGTCGCGAGCGGTTGGTGGTACGGCAGGTGGACGACGGACCCGAACCCGCCCGCACCGAGGGTATCCGCGAGATGGTCGGGTTCGACAGCGTCCAGCGGCCGCTCGCCCTCGCCGAGTGCGAGTTCGACAAACGAGAACGGTTCCGGAAGCCCGTCGATGCGGTCCACGTACGGCCCAATCGAGACACCGATATCCATACCAGTGGTCGGTGCGCACGGCTCATATCTCCACCGGGAACGCGCTGTGGTCGTCCAGCACACCGCGACTCGCCGCGCCCGAGAGGTTTTGTCTGCTCCGGCGTAACGGTGAGACGATGAGCGACCGACACGACGGGGTGGCAGGTGAGATGGACCGGCTCCCGACCGGGACACTCTCGCCGCTGGCCGCGCGGGCCGAGGCGGTGCTGGCACTGTACGGGTACGAACTCACGCGGGCGATAGACGCCGTCGACGCCGCTGTTCCCGGATACGGCGGCCTGTTCGAGCCACAGACCACCGACGCCGAGAGACGGGCGGCACTCGACGAGGTGGCCACCGACCCGCCGCCACGCCCGACCAGTCGCCCGGCGTCACGGGCCGTTCTCTACGTCGACGGGAGTTCGCGTGGCAACCCCGGTCCCGCCGGTGCGGGTGCGGTCGTGCAGGTTGCGGACGAGGCGGTCGCGAAACTCGGCTGTCCGGTCGGTTCACGAACCGGGAACAACCTCGCCGAGTACGCCGCACTCCACCTCGGACTCGGGGCGCTCGTCGAGCGCTGCGGGCCGAAGTCGGTCGAGATCCGCATCGACTCGATGACTGTTATCGACGACGTCTGGGGCGACGGGAACGCCGGGCTGGATACGCCACACGACAGCGCCATCGACGGGTACCTCGCGAGGATACCCGCCGTCGACTGGACACACCTGGCCGACAGCGACCCGAACCCGGCCGACGCCAGAGCCACGGTGGCGGCCGACATCGCGGGACTCGGGCCCGGCTAACCGCCCGCTCGAACTGTCGTGGCGGCCGATTCGCTGTTGTTCGCACCCGACGGTGTCGGGGTGTAGGCGGTGAAAAGCTCCGGGAACGTCGCCTCCTCGAAGTTCGACGTCGTCGGAACCGAACTGTCACCGCCGAGGTTGTTCGTCGGGTCGGTCACGCTCGTCTCGGTGAACCCGACATCGGCACCGAGGTCGTTCAATAGCGGATCGAAGTTGGCGAGCGCGCCCGTGTCGGCGGCACTCCCGACGAGAATCACGGCACCCCCGGCGTCGGCAAACTCCGTGACTGCGGTCCGCTCCGCCGGCGAGAGCTCGCTGGTCGGCGTCGAGACGAGCACCGCACGCGCCGCCGCCGAGCCGTTCTCGACCAGGTCAGGCCCGGCGTCGCTCGCAAGGTCGACCACGCCGTCGAGACCCACAAACGCCTCGCTACCGGGGGACTGACCCTCCAGGTACCGCATGTAGTAGGCGGTGTCCTCGGCGGAGACGGCGAAGTCCGCACCGAACTGGCCGTGGCCCCCGTCGACCACCACCGGCCCGGTGGCGTTCCCGACCGCATCGATGACGTTCGTCAGGAACGGAAAGACCTCGTACTGGTCGATGCCGGGACCGCCCTCGCCGCCCTCGAACCGCTCCTCGACGAGCGGGCCGCCGATGGCCGCGACGTTCGCCGCCCTGTCCAGCGCCACGAGTGGCTCGCCTGCCTCGGAGCTGACCGGCGTCTCCGGGCCGGTCACCGCCACCGGCTGCGGGAAGAACAGTTCCTCGACCGGGTCGTCGCGAACCTCCGGCGTGGCCGCCGGGTCGGAGATCTCCCAGAGCCCCGACCCGTTTGCCCGTGCCTGCTGTTCGAGCTCCCAGTACTGGTCGTGCCTGTCGAACCCGGAGTCGTAGACCCGCGCCCAGCCCTCACCGATCGCCGCCTCGTTGTAGACAGTGCCGTCCGGCAGTTCGAGAAAGCCGAGCAACCGACCGAAGTCACCGCGGAGCCCCTCGCTCGGGTCGAAACTCAGCGTGACCGTCTCGTTTCCGAGTTGATTCTGGGCGTACGTGGTCGCCTCGTCGGCCTTTGTCTCCAGTGCCGGGCCGTCGTCGATGCCCTCGTACTCCTGGAGTCGCTCGATGGAGCTGTCTGTCTCGGCCGTGTCGAGTCCGACAATCCTGACCGTGTCGGTTGTCCCGTTCTCGAACTCGACGGTCACCGTGTCGCCGTCGGTGACGGCGGTGACGTCAACCTGGTAGCTCTCGTTGACGTCCAGTTCGAACCCGAGTCCCTCGCGGTCGGCAAACAGCGCCGGGAACGCCGCCTCGTCGAAGTTTTTCGTCGTCGGCACGAACGGCGCACCCGCGTTGTTGGTGTCGTCGACCACCTGGTCGTCGTTGAACCGGAACCCCGCCCCGAGTGCCGACGCAATCTCGTTGTGGTTGGCAGTCGCGTCGAAGTCCATGAAATCGGACTGGTCGTGCAGGAACACGACCCCGCCGTCGTCGACGAACGCCGACAGCGCGTCGAGTTCGCTCTGCGTGAACGCCTCCGAGGGCGTGGTTATCACCACCGCGTCCGCGCTACCGAGGTCCGCCTCGATATCGGTGGTACTGTCGTAGGTGTAACTGTTGTTCTCGGCGTAGCCGGCAAACGCCTGGAAGTCGTCACCGCCGTTGGGCGTGAGCGTGTAGAACTGGCCGTGGCCCTCGTCGTGGAGGACCATCCCCGACCCGCCGAGCAACTCGTCGTAGAGATTCAGGAGTACCTCCTCGTTGCCGTAACTCGCAAAGTCCGTGTCGGTGGTCACGAACGGACCAGTGACTCCCACGACGTCACCGTCGACTGCGAGCACCGGGATATCGGTGTCGGCCGGGTAGCTCACGGCGTCACCGTTGTTGTCTGCGTCGGTGTTCGACGCCGACGGCTCGGCCTCGATCGCCGTTATCGGGTCGTCGGTCAGCGGGTCCCCGGTCTCGTCGAGCAGACTCGACACCGAGTCCAGGAGGACACTGTCGACGGTCGACACGCCGCCGGTCTCGAACGACCCCGCACCGAACACCGGGACAGTGTCACCGCCGACGTCGAGAGCACTCCCCGCACCCCCGGCGACCGGGTCCCACTCGTAGACGGTCCCCGCGTCGACCGTCGCCGGGACGGTAACCTCGTAGACGATTTCGAGCGTGCCGGGTGTCACGGTGCCGTCGGAGGACACCGTCGTCCCGTTCTCGTCACCACTCTCGTCGGCCCTCGCGAACGACGTCGAGACGACCGTGCTGTCGTTCGCAGGCGGTGACCACCTGTCGGCAAACGCCACCGCGACCGGGTCGCCGACCTGCCCGGAGACGGTCACGGTCACCGTGCCGCCGGGGTCGACGGTCGTCCGGTCGAGCGACCGGGTCGGCCCGACCGTCGCGGTGGCGGTGTCGGTGTCCGCCTCGCCCGTGACGGTCACGTTGTAGCGTCCGAGCGCCTGTGTCGGGTCGGTCGTCACCGACAGCGTCACCACCGTCTCCTCGCCACCGTCGAGGCTGACAGTCGTCGAGTTGGTGTACGTTCCCTCGCCCCAGTCGAGTGTGACTGTCTGTGTCTCGGACTGGCTACCGGTGTTCTCGACGGCGATGTCGACCGCCTGCGTCTCGCCTGCCACCCCGCCGACCGCACCCTGGATGTCGACCGCGAACGGTGGCAGGTCGAGGCTGAACCCGACCGTCGCCGTCTCGTTCGAGACCACCGTGGCGGGTGTCTCGTCGACCACGGTACCGCCGACGCTCACCGACACGAGGTGCTCGCCGGCCGGGAGAACCGGGAGGCTGTACGTGCCGGTCGCGTTTGTCTCGGCGCTGCCGAGCAGCGGCCCGTCGGGACCGAACGCGAACACCTGGACCGTCGCCGCCTCGACCGGCGACCCGCCGGCGTCGGTCACGGTTCCGGTAATCGTCCCGCCCGTGGGGTCGACCGTGCCGCCGTCGGTGACCCCGCCGGCGAGAGCGCCCGCAGTCGCGTCGGCGTTCGGTAGCGCAGGGTACTCGCCGGGCGACGCCGGGTCGCCCGGTCCCGCGCCGTCGTCGACCAGGTGGACCATCGCCACGTACTCGTCGCTCTCGTTCAGCGGGAACTCGTTGAACGTTCCGTCGTCGGGCACCCGCTCGGCGGTGACCTCGACGTTCTCGTTCGCGCCGGTCAGCACGTCCGAGGAACCGACGAACTCCGTTCCGACGAGGGTGCCGTTGCCGTCGGTCGGGTGCACGTCGACGGTAAAGGCTGTCTCGTTTGCGGCCCCGTCGAGCAGGTCCGCCGTCGCCAGTGTCGCCAGGCGCTCGCCGCCGGCGATGGGGTCGGAGGCGGCCTGCGGGTCGAGCGAGAGCGTGCTCCGGAAGACGGTCGCCCGCTCGCTGTCGAGCACCCGGTCGGCGGTCGCTATCGAGAGCGTGTCGCCGGGCGTGTACGTCCCGCTCAGGTCCGCCACCGGGACGATGTGGGCGGTGTGATTCCCCGGGAACCCGCCGAACGCCTCGACCGGGACGGTGACCGGCCCCCCGTCGAGGGTGCCGGCGGCGAACGTGGACAGTCCCGCGACGACGAGGTCCTCGCCCTCCTCGTAGGTCACCACGACGGCACTGTCGGTGGTCGCCTCGACGCTCTCGACGACCACGGCCGGGGTACTCGGGCCCGCGCCCGTGACCGTGCTGGCGGCGGTGGCCTGGTCGTCGAAGGTCAGTTCACCCTCGGCGGTCCGGAGCACCTCCTCGCGGCTCTCCCTGTCGTAGTCGGCACCGACGACGTCCCGCACCACCGGCCCGTCGTCACTGCCGACGAACACCCAGTAGGGCTCGTATGCCCCGACCGTGTCCCCGCCGTCGAGTTCCCGGCTGAAGTTGGCCGTGAAGATGTCGAGCCCCTCGGCGTCACCCTGCACCAGGCCGAGGTCGTCGGCCACCGTCCGGTTGTTCGCCGCCGAGATGTCGAAGTTCGAACCGACGAAGTTCCACCCCTGGTCGAGGTCGACGACACCGCGGTCGCCCGTTCCGGTGTCGAACGTGTACCCCAGTCGCGCGTCCCCGTCGCTCGCGAGGTACAGCCCCCGGTGGAGACTGCGGTTCGTCTCGAACACCGGGTCGGTGACAGTGTCGTAGGTATCTGCTGTGGCGTTCCAGGCGGTGACCGCACCGACGCCCTCGACGGAGAGTGCGGCCCCCTGCGGGACCGACCACCGACTGTACCCCGCGTCGAGTTCGAACACCTCGTGGACGACCGCGACCGTCGCGGGGTTCTCGACGGCGTAGCCCTGGAGGCCGACCGCCGCGCTCTCTGTCGGTTCGAGGTCGAGCACGCTCGGGTCGAGTTCAGCCGTGGCCGTTCCGCCGGTGATGGTCGTCGTCGTCACCGGTTCGCCGCCGATGGTGACTGTCGCCTCCGCGTCGGTGACCGGTTGGCCGTTGTCGAACACGCCGCTCACCTCGACGGTGGCGGTGCCGTCGTCGGCGACGGTCCCGACGAACGCGACGTCTATCGTGGTCTCGTTGACCGTCGCGCTCGCCTCGACACCGGCACTGTCGACCGGGTGCGCGGCGGTGACCGCTACCACACCCAGCAGTGCACCGAGTACAACAGCGGACAGGAGCGACCGCGTGCCCCAGCTCATCCGGATACCCCGCGGCATCCACACGTGCGCGGACTCCGAGCCCCGAGCAGTCGACCGTGTGTCACAGACGCCCCGACGACACCATCCCCGAGAAACCGCTCGTTCCACTCCACTGCCTCCGATATTCGCTCACAGTCACTTATACCCGGCGGTCCCCGGGAGTCCAACTCCCGACCCCGGCGGTCCCTCGCCGGGGTATCGACAGGAGGTGACGAGTGGTCACCGGTATCGTGCACGCGTCCGTGGCCCGGCCGATGGCGTTGGCGGTCCCGCTCGTGTGCTGAGTGGCCGGTGTCTCCGTCCGCCCCGGACCACCTGTGGAGGTGTGCCGGGACCCTGCCTGATTGGGCCGTTCCACCCATAATTGAACAACTGTAATTATCTACCGGTACAAAAAACATGTTCGTACAGATAATACGAGCTGTTTATACGTTTCCAGCACGTAGCCGCGGTAATGAGTGTACAGACAGAGGTACTACTCGACGCGGTCAGGGCAGGAGAGACAACCGACCCCGGTGCGATGACAACCACCCGGGACGTCACCGATGTCGTGCCGGCATCCTACGAGCGGGTGGAGGGGAGACTGCGTGCGCTGGAACGCGAGGGGAGAGTGGAGAGCAAACTGTTCGGGGACCGGCGTGTCTGGGTCGTCCCGGACGAGGAGAACCGTCGTCCGGCCAGTCGACCCATCCCGACCACTACGCGGGAGCCGCTGGCCGACTGATACTGTCGGCTGTAAGCCCACAGCACAGTTCGGCACCCCGGGGTGCCCGTTCCACGAAGGTACAGCCGACAGTACGAAACACCACGCGACAGTCTCCCGACGAGCGCCTGCCCGGCAGGGTGGGCGCGACAGCCGTGTCCCGGGCGGTCACTGTCAGAGGCACCGACCGATTTATTCCATTAGGGGGCCAATATACGGGTGATAATCCAGCATGAGACGCGTAAGGACACCCCTAACCCCGCGGAGAGATGGGTGAGGAGTTGCTCGTCGTCGACGACGACGAGCCGATACGGAGACTCGTCCGGCACCGGTTGGAGAGTGCCGGCCACGAGGTCAGGGTGTGCGAGGACGGCCAGGAGGCGGCGACAGTTCTCGAGGAGGGGTTCGAACCGGCGCTGGTCGTGCTCGACGTGATGATGCCACGTCTCGACGGAACGCGGTTGCTCCGGATGATCCGCGCCAACGAGTTCCCGGTCACCCCGGACCTGCCGGTGGTGATGCTCACCTCGCGGGGTCGCGAGGAACACGTCGTCGAGGGGTTCGAGAGCGGTGCGGACGACTACGTGACGAAACCGTTCCGGACGGCGGAACTGCTCGCCCGCGTCGAGGAGGAACTCGATGCGTGACCCCGATACCGGCGGGCGACAGCCGTGACGGTGCTGTTGCTCGCCGCTGGGTGGGTCACCACGCTCGTCGTGGGTCTCGCCCTGGTGCTGGGACTCGCTCTCGTCGTGCTGTTCGTTCTCGCGGTCGGCCACTCGGTGTACCGGTCGGTCCGGCGCTCGCGCCTGACGGCCGCCCGCGAGCAACTCCACGACGAGTTCGTCGAGCGGGTGTTCGCGCCGGACCCCAACTGGGAGGCGTGGGTCGCCGACCACTCGGACAGCGAGACCGAGGTGGTCGAGTCGCTCCTGGACGAGTATCTCCGGGAACTGGACGGAGAGAACGCCCGGAGTCTCAGGGCGTTGGGGGCGACACTGGGGATTCCGGAGCGGTCACGGAAGCGCCTGGAGACCGGCGGCGAGTACGACCACCTGTACGCGCTGCGGTGGCTGACACTGCTCGATGAGCCGGAGCCGCTCCGGCAGGCGGCGTTCACCCCGACAACCGCCCGCGAGCGGGCCGCGGCGGCCCGGTTGCGCCACGAGACCGGCGACTTCGAGCAGCCGCGTGAAGGTATCGAACTGCTACTCGAGGGCGCGAGCGCCCAGTTTACCGTCTTCGGGCAGGACACGCTGTACCGCATCGCGACCGACGAGCCCGCGGCGCTGTTCGCCGTTGCCGCGGACAGCTACCGCGGGTGGTCCGAGTCGCTGCTGGTACAGGTGCTTGGTGTCTGTCGTGCGCTCGGGACGAGCGTGACGACAGAGAGCCTGTCGTGGCTGACCGCCCTCCTCGAGGACGACCGCCCGGGCGTTCGCGGCGCGGCTGTCGGCGCACTGGAAAGTGTCGGCTGGCGTGACGACATCCGCGACGAGCGGTTCGTCGAACGGTTACTGGACGACCCCGACCCGACGGTCCGGGCTGTGGCGTACGGTGTCCTGGCGCAGTGGGGCGACGAGCATGCCCTCGACGCGCTCGTCGGTAGACTCGCCGATGAAGAGGCACCACGGGCGCGACTGGCCGGAACCGACGCGCTGGCGACACACCGCGATACTCTCCCCGAGACGGTGCTGCCCGAGGTGGCGTCCGTCTGGGAGTGGAGTCGGGAGCGCGCGGACCACACGCGACGCGTGCGACGGCGGGAACAGGCGGGTGAGCAGGGAGCGTGACCCTTCCGGAGAGCGGTCTCGTCACAGCTATCGTCGCGTTCGGTGTCTTCGTGCTCGGGTTCTACCTGATTGTCAACGCCTTCTACCTGAGTATCCACCTGCTGGCGCTGTTCGAACTCCGGGACGACGTGCGCGAGTCGCGCTGGAATCCGCCGTTTCGGCGGTTCGCGACACCCTTCTACCCGGGTATCGCCGTGGTCGTGCCCGCGTACAACGAGGCGGCGACCATCGTCGAGAGCGTCCAGTCGATACTCTCGGTCAACTACCCCGAGGTCGAACTCGTCGTGGTCAACGACGGCTCGACCGACGACACACTCGAACGACTCGTCGACAGGTTCGACCTCGAGGCGGTCGAGGCCGATGTGCCGGTGGACGTGCCGGCAGCGGAGATTCGCGGGGTCTACCGGTCGATGGCCGACGAGGCGTTGCTCGTGGTCGACAAGGAAAGCGGCGGCAAGGCAGACGCGCTCAACGCGGGCATCTGGCTGACCGAGATGCCGCTGTTCTGTGCTGTCGACTCGGACACGATTCTCGACCGCGACGCGTTGCTGGACCTGGCTGCACCGTTTCTGGAGTTCCCCGAGACGGCCGTCGCCTCCGGCGGGGTCGTCCGGGTGGCAAACGACTGCAAAATCGAGGACGGCATCGTCCAGTCGGTGTCGCTCCCGAAGACCGGTCTGCCGGGACTGCAGGTGATGGAGTACCTCCGCGCGTTCTACTCGGGACGGCTGGGGCTTGCCCGAATCAACGGCCTCATTCTCATCTCCGGGGCGTTCGGCCTGTTCCGGACACAGACAGTGCGGGAGATCGGGGGCTACCGCCAGGACACCATCACCGAGGACTTCGACATCGTCGTCCGGCTACACCGGTACCTCGTCGACGAGGGCAGGGAGTACACGGTCGATTTCGTTCCCGAGCCGGTGGCCTGGACCGAGGTGCCGACCACCCGGCGGGCACTCGGTCGCCAGCGCCGGCGCTGGTACCACGGGATGGTCGACACCCTCGTCACGAACCGCCGGATGCTGTTCAACCCGACCTACGGGCGACTGGGGATGGTCGTCCTGCCGCTGTACACCACGGCGGAGATGTTCGGTCGACTCGTCGAGGGCCTGGGGTACGTTGTCCTGCCGCTGGCGTGGTACCTCGGTATCCTGAACGTCGAGTTCGTTGTCGTCTTCTTTTTGCTCACGACCGGGTTCGGGGTCTTTCTCTCGTGGTTCGGCATCCTCAGCGAGGTCTGGACGTTCAACCGGTACGACAGCCCGTGGCAGATTCTCCGACTGCTCTGGTACGGCGTGCTGGAGAACTTCGGATACCGCCAGTGGAAGACCCTCGTCGCCTGGCGGGGGCTGATCGACTACCTCCGAGGCAGCGACACCTGGGGCGTGATGGAGCGGACCGGGTTCGACAACACCGATGAGTAGGTCTATACGACCGCCAGCCCTACACATCGTATGTCCAGCACCGAGAACTACCTGCGGGACCTGCACGAACTCGGGGTCGACCGCTCGAAGTCGCTCGACGAGAAGATAGAGCAGGCCATCTCTATCGGCCGCGACCGGCTCGGTGTCGCGTACGGGCTGCTAGCGTACACCGGGGACGGCGAGTACGAGGTTGTCGACTCGACCCGCTCGGACGGAACGTACGTCGCCGGGTCGGTCCACGATATCGAGACAACCTGGTGTCGGCACGTCGTCGACGACCGGGAACCGCTGTCGGTCGCCGACGCCGAGAACTCCGAGTATCGAGAGGACGTTGCCTACCAGCTGTCGGGCGTGCAGTGCTACATCGGTGCTCCGGTGGTGGTCGACGGCGAGACCTACGGGACACTGTGTTACGGCGACGAGGAGCCACGCGGGACGGCTTTCACCGACGACGAGGAGCGGTTCGTCGACCTGTTGGCCCGCTGGCTCGGCTACGAACTGGAGCGCGCGAACCACCGCCGGAGACTCGAAGCACAGAACGAGCGCCTGGACGAGTTCGCCGGGGTGCTGGCACACGACCTCCGCGGGCCGCTGACCACCGCCCGCGCGTACACCGAACTGGCCGCCGAGTCTGTTCCGGAGGCGGAGGCCGCGCACCTCGAGACGGCACTCGATGCTCTCGACCGGATGGACGCGCTCGTCGGCGAGACGCTCCTGCTGGCGCGCGAGGGTATCGACGTTGGCGAGCGCGAACCGGTCGAGCTCTCGGCGGTTGCACACACCGCCTGGGAGACCGTGCAACCGGACAACGCGACACTGACAGTCGAGGCCGACCGGACTGTGCTCGCCGACGCCTCTCGGCTCCGGCAGTTACTCGAAGCGCTGTTTCACAACGTCGCGGCCCACTGCGGGCCGGGGACGGCGGTGACCGTCCGTGGTACCGACGACGGGTTCGTGGTGGCCGACGACGGACCGGGACTCCCGGCCAGTCTCGCCGACGCACTGTTCGACGGCGAGACGGACAGTCCGGAGACCGGAGTTGGCCTGGGTATCGTCGAACGGGTCACCGCCGGCCACGGCTGGACCGGAACTGTCGAGCGAGCAAACGGCACCCGATTCGTCTTCTCCGGGGTCGGAACCGCTGCGCAGACCCGGTGAGTGGCGGGTTACGGGCGCGAGACACGAGTTTCCGGGTTCGGACCCGGTTACAGGTCGGTCCCGCAGGCCGGACACTCGGGACCGGCCGCCCCCGTCGACGGTTCGACGCTCAACTCGCAGTGTCGACACCACAGGCGGCGCTCGTCTGTGCCGTCCGGCGTGTCGTGTGTCATCCCTCTCGGACCCCCTCGACGAGTCGCCGAAGCTGTTTGGGTGGCACCGCGCCGCGGGCCGCGTGCTCGCCGGCGACGAAGGTCGGGACGCCGGTTATCTGTTGGGTCTGTGCCCGCTCGAAGGCCGCGTCGAGTCGCTCGGCGCTCGACTCGTCGGCGAGTGTCTCCGCGACGAACCCCGCCGGGAGACCCGCCGCCACCGCGAGCGCGTCGAGCACGTCCGGGTCGCCGATGTCACGGTTCTCCGCCCAGAGCGCGTCGAAGACAGAGCGGTGGAACCGGCCGAACGCGTCGGGGTGCTCCTCGTGGGCACGCCAGGCGACGCGCTGGGCGTCGTAGGAGTCGACATCCTTCAGCAGCGGTTCGGCCATCTCGACGCCGTACTCGTCGGCGAGACGCTCGACGTTCTGCCGGGCCTGCTCGTAGTACGCCTCGTCTTTGCCGGTCTCGACGGACTCGTCGACCGTGCCGTCCGGGCGTCGCTCCCGTGCCCGGAGGTCGAACGGGTGCCAGTCGGTCTCGACCGGACCGCCGTCGTGACGCTCCCGGTACTGGTCGAACGACTCGTATCCCAGATAACAGAACGGACAGACGTAGTCGGCGTACACGAGCACGTCTGATACGGTTCCTGCCGGGTCTGACTGACTGGACATACCCTACCTACGGGCAGGAGGGTCAAAACACCTCCCGTCGCTCGCCAGTCGGGACTCGCTCACGAAAGTCTCCCCGCCAGCGACTGTCGACAGACAGAACAGAAACGGGTGGGAGAAGTTATTAACGACCTGGGTGCAGATAATAATTCTTTTACTCGTCCGGCGAGTTGTACCGGCAGAGAGCACGTGAGCGGGGTAATCGACCTGGAGGACGTGACCTTCGCGTACGGCGGGACAGTCGCGGTCGAGGAGGTGACACTGTCGGTCGAGCGGGGGGAGTTTCTGGGGATACTGGGACCGAACGGGTCGGGAAAGACGACGCTGTTGCACCTGATGATCGGGTTGCGAGAGCCGGACGCGGGCGAGGTACGGCTGTTCGGCGAGCCGGTGGGGTCGTTCGAGGACGGCGAGCGCATCGGGTACGTCGCCCAGCGGGCGACCGACCGGGGCGACGCGATGCCGGTGTCGGTGCGCGAGACGGTCCTGATGGGGCGGTTCCCCCACGCCGGCCACAGCCGCATCGACAGCGAGGACCGTGCAGCCGTCGAGCGCGCGCTCGACCGGGTCGGTATCGCGGAACTGGCAGACCGGCCGATAGACAACCTCTCCGGCGGGCAGCGCCAGCGGGCGTTCATCGCGCGGGCGCTGGCCGCCGAGGCCGACCTGCTCGCGCTCGACGAGCCGACCGTCGGCGTCGATGTCGACTCGCGGACCGCGTTCTACGATCTGCTGGACGACCTCAACCGCGAGGGCATGACCGTCGTGCTGATCGAACACGACGTGGACATCCTGACAACGCACGTCGACACGGTTGCGTGTCTCAACCGACGGCTGTACCACCACGGCGACACCACCTCGTTTCTGGAGAGTGACGCCATCGAGGCGGCGTACGGCCGCCGGAGCGGTATCGTCGACCACCACGCATGAGCCAGGATACCGCCGACCGCGCCGACGAGTCCGCCGACACCGTCGCCGAGGGCACCGACAGCTACGGGGGGGGAGTGGGGCGCACACTGGAGTATCTCGGCCTGGGTGTGACAGGGCTGCTCGCGGCGGCGATGGTCCTGTTCGTGGCCGTCGACTGGTTACAGACCCTGTCGGGACCGCTCGGTGCCGCCGGCGAGAGGGGGTTCGACGCCTACGAGGGGGCCGGGCGGGCGCTGGACAGCCTGCTCGGGACGAACGTGTTCTGGGTGTCGACGACACTGCGGGCGGTTGCAACCGGCGTCCTCGTGGGTGTGATGGCCCCGCTCGTCGGGTCCTTTCTGGTCCACCGGCAGATGGCGCTCATCGGTGAGACGCTCGCTCACACCGCCTTTGCCGGCGTCGCTATCGGGGTCGTCGTCGCGGGGGCGCTCGGTCTCTCGGGCAGTGCCGGCCAGCTCGTTCTGGTCGCGCTCGTCGTGAGCGCGCTCGCCGCCCTCGGTCTCCAGTGGCTGACCGCACACACCGACGCCTACGGCGATGTCCCGATTGCCATCACGCTCGCGGGGAGTTTCGCCGTCGCGACACTCGTTATCTCCTGGGGCGAGGGGAACTTCCCGGTCGCCATCGACATCCGTGGGTTCCTCTTTGGCAGTCACGCCATCGTCACCGCCGGCGGGGCGCGTCTCATCGCGGTGCTCGCCGTGGCCGTCGTCGCACTCGTCGTGGTCAACTACAAGCAGTTTCTGTTCATCACGTTCGACGAGCAGGCCGCCCGCGTCGCCCGCCTGAACATCCGGCGGTACAACTCGTTGCTCATCGTGATGACAGCCGTCGTCGTGGTCGGCGCGATGCAGATTCTCGGGGTCATCCTCGTCGCCGGGATGCTCGTCATCCCCAGCGCGGCCGCCTCCCAGATTGCCGGCAGCTTCCGCGAACTGCTGGTTCTCTCGGTTCTCTTCGGTCAGGTCTCCGTCGTCGTGGGTCTCGGAACCGCCATCATCTGGAGTCTCCCCTCCGGCGGTGCGATTATCCTGGTCGGTGTCTGTATCTATCTTGTCGCCGTCGCCGCCTCGGGGCGTTCGGCCGGACGAATCTCGATGCACTGACCGGCGACGGTGGCCCGAGGCTGGACCGCTCCCACTTAGGTGAGACGAACCGGGCGGGCCGGGGGGAGACAAGAGCACCTACGCGAACTGCGCGTACTGCAGGTCGAGTGTCTGAAGATCGACGATAGGGGCGTAGGCAACGTCGGGTTCGAGGTTGACACTCGCCTGGAAGTCGGTCTGTGCCTGCCAGCAACTGGAGTTGACCGTGAGCACCCCCCGGTGGGTGGTGTAGCCGAACTTGTGGACGTGGCCGGCGTGGAAGATGTCGGGAACATCCTCGATAACGAGGTGGTCACGCTCCTCGGGCGCGACGCGGACCTGGCCGCCGTACTGCGGCGCGAGGTGTCGTTTCTCCAGGAGGTAGGTCATCGCCTCGGCCGGCCGCTCGTAGGACGTGTCCGGGAGTTCCGCGACGAGTTCGTCCAGCGAGACACCGTGGTACATCAGCACCGACACCCCCTCGACGGTGACCGTCGAAGGGTTTGCCGAGATGGTCGCGTCGTGGGCGGACATGATATCCCGGAGTTCCTCGTCGAACGCGGGTTGTGGCTCCGCGAGGCGGACCGCGTCGTGGTTGCCCGGGATCATCACCACCTCGAGGTCGCCGGGGACCTCCTTGAGGTGTTCGCTGAACTGCTCGTACTGGTCGTAGATGTCGACGATGTCGAGTTCCTCGTCCTGACCGGGGTAGACACCGACCCCCTCGACCATGTCGCCGGCGACGAGCAGGTACTCGACATCGGCGGCCGCGTCGGAGTGGAGCCAGTCGGCGAAACGTCCCCAGGCGTCGGCCCGGAACTCCTGACTGCCCACGTGAACGTCGGAGACGAGCGCGGCACGAACCGACCGGTCGGCCGTCGACGGCGAGTACGTGTGGGGGACGTTCGGCAGGTACAGGTTGTCGACAAAGAGGATACCGTCGTCGGCGTTGCCCCTCGAGATGCGACCCTCGACAGCGATAACCTCGTCGTGGGCAACCCGGCGAGCCTGGTCGGCGAGGTCACTGTCTTTCATCACGAGACACGGGTAGGTGCCGCTGGTGTCCTCGAGGACGAACCGCCAGTGGCCGCTCGCGGTTGAGTGCGCGTCCGCGACCATACCGATAAGAGCCACCTCACTGCCGCCCGAGAGGTCGGCCACCGCCGCGGCCGGCCGGTGGTTGACCCGGGACCGGAGCAGGTCCGCCAGTCGCTCGTACCGGTCCCGGAACACCGAGACGAAATCACTGTACTCGCCGGTCCCCGTGCTCTGGATGTCGTCGCTCACGTCGACCGCCGGACCGCCACGCTCGGACCCGTCACCTGCCGACCGGCCGTTCGACCCCTTTGTTTCAACTGGAGATTCGGCGCTCGTATTACGTGATTCCGGCGGGGTAGTTCCACCCGAAACAGGGGGGTCGTCGGCGTCCGGAACGGTCGCCCCGTCGCGGGGGGTGTCAGGGTCGCGAGCGTCGTGCCGGTCGCTGTCGAGGGCGTGTCTGACGTGCTCGGCAGACAGCACCAGCGTGTCCTCGGGGGCCGTTTCGACTGCGCGGGTGATGGCACGCTCGCGGTCCGGCGCACGCGCGAGCAGGGTCACGGCCTCCCGGTCGGCGTTGTAGCCCCGTCGGGCGAGTTCCGCGACGACGCGAGCAGTCTCCTCGGCGGGCACACAGGTATCTCGTGCGATGCGGGCAAAAGAGTAGCGAACCGGGGACCAGAACATTCAAATCCGGACCGGAGATAGGCTTTAGCGGATGGATTCCTCCCACAGTGACAGCGACGACGGGTCGGCGGGAGGGGTCAGCGACCGGTCGAACGAGGACGACGAGCAGAGTCCGCTGGTGCGGGACATCGTGACCAGTGTTGCGGCGGTGCTGTTGCTCGGGGCGTACCTGTTCGCGATGAGCGGCGTCTGGCCGCCGATGGTCGCCATCGAGAGCGGGAGTATGGAACCGAATATGCAGGTAAACGACCTCACGTTCGTCACGGACACCGACCGGTTCCAGCCGGCAGAGAGTACCACCACGAGCACCGGGACAGACACCGGGGTCGTCACCGCAGCCACCGGGACGGAGACGGGGTACAGCACGTTCGGCAACAGCGGTGACGTCATCGTGTTCACGCCGAACGGGAACGGGGCCCGGACACCCATCATCCACCGGGCGATGTTCTGGGTGGAGGCGGGTGAGAACTGGTGTCAGAACGAGGCCGCCAACCCGGCGTATCTCAGTGGGACAAACGGCAACCAGTGTACGGCATCACACAGCGGGTTCATCACGAAAGGCGACGACAACCCCACCTACGACCAGGCCGGCAACCGCATAACCAGACCGGTCAGACCCGAGTGGGTCGTCGGCACAGCCGAGACGCGGATTCCGCTTCTCGGCTGGTTCCGCCTGCAGACCTGAACCGTCCGTGGCAGACCGAATGACGAATCTTCATCTGTGGGTAGACCCAACCGCAGGTATGGCAGATGTCGACCTGCGGAACGTGATGGGCGAGTTCGCCACGGGCGTGACTGCGGTGACCCTCGACAGCGACCCACCCCACGGTATCACCGTCAACGCCTTTACGAGCGTCTCGCTGGACCCGCCGCTCGTGCTGGTCTGTCTCGACCACGACACAGAGGCCCACGAGCGACTCACAACCGGCGAGGCGGAACACTACTGCGTGAACATTCTCTCCGCGGACCAGCAGATTCTCGGCGAACACTTCGCCGGAATGACCGACGGCGACCTCGACCCCTTCGAGGAGCACCCGACCGAGACGGCCGTGACCGGGACGCCGGCGTTCTCGGAGTCGCTCGGCTACCTCGACTGCTCGGTGCACGAGACTGTCGAGGCCGGCGACCACACGGTCTACATCGGCCGCGTCGAGGCGACAGCCCTCCGGGAGTCTGACCGTGATGCGTTGACCTTCTACGAGAGCGAGTGGGGCAGTCTCTGACGAGTCTGTCGAACATCGTCACGACACCGGTTCGGCCCGGGTGGTCCGGCCGCGATGCAGGGCCGGGCGAGCGCTCGACTGTCGAAACAGGACCCGTCGGGGTGGTGATACCCGACGCCGAGGTTCAGTCGTCGAACCGGGCCTGAACAACCGGTTTGACCTCGTCGATGTCGCCGAGTCGCGAGTCAGAGAGCAGTACCCCCTCGGTTTCCGCCAGCGGCACGGAGAGGCTGATCTCCTTTGTGCGGCCGTACCGACCCTTCGAGACGACCACCGCGTTGACGATACCGAGCATGTCGAGTTCGCTGATGAGGTCGGTCACCCGGCGCTGTGTGAGCACGTCCGCGTCGAGTTTGCCACACAGTTGCTTGTAGACGTTGTACACCTCGCCGGTGTTGATGTTGTGCGCGCCCTCCTTTTCGAGCAGGATGATGGCGAAGAGAACGAGTTTCGACTGCTGTGGGAGCGTCCGGACCACCTCGACGACGCGGTCGATCTCGATCTTGTCCTGGGCCTGACGGACGTGTTCCTCCTCGATCTGTTCCGTGTCATCGCGCTCGGCAAGCTCACCCGCCGTCCGGAGCAGGTCGAGTGCGCGCCGTGCATCACCGTGTTCCTGTGCCGCGAAGGCCGCACACAGCGGAATAACTTCCTCGGTGAGCGAACCGTCGGCAAACGCCACCTCGGAGCGGTGTTCGAGGATGTCACGGAGCTGGTTGGCGTCGTACGGCGGGAAGACGATCTCCTCCTCGCCGAGACTGGATTTCACCCGCGGGTCCAGAAAGTCGGTGAACTTCAGGTCGTTCGAGATGCCGATAATCGACACCCGTGACCGCTCCAGCTCGGAGTTCATCCGCGAGAGGTTGTAGAGGGTGTCGTCACCCGACTTCTCGACCAGCTTGTCGATCTCGTCGAGCATGATCACGACGACGCGCTCGTCGTGGTCGACCGCGTCGAAAAACGTCGAGTAGACCCGGTCGGTCGGCCAGCCCGTCATCGGCACCGGCTCCATCTCGTCGAGATCGGCCTCGAGCGACGCGATCCGCTCGCGCACCCCGGCCACCCGGTCGAACGGCGTCCCCGCGAGCGCGTCGGGCTCGGCCCCCGCCCGGTCGACGAGCCCGCGAAGCTCCGCCAGTCGGTCGCGAGCGACCGACCGGTTTTTTTCGATGAACGTGTTGGCGAGCTGGGCGAGCACGCGGTACTGGGTGTCGGTCACCTCGCAGTTGATGTACTCGACCTCGCAGGGAACGTCGTACTTCTCGGAGGTCGACTCGAGCTCCTTCGAGACGAACTTCGCGCTCGCGGTCTTGCCCGTCCCCGTCTTCCCGTAGATCAGGATGTTCGACGGGGTGTCGCCCCGGAGCGCGGAGACCAGGATCGTCGCCATCTGGTTGATCTGGTCGGTGCGGTGGGGGAGCTCGTCGGGGGTGTAGGAGGGGCGCAACACCTCCTTGTTCTCGAAGATCGGCGCGCCCGAGAGCAGATCGTCGAACAGCCCCTGGCTCTCGGCCTCGTCGTCGAGGACCACCTCGTCCAGGTCGAGCGACGCTGTCTCCGCGGTCCGGTCGCGCGACTCCCCGTTCGCGTCGGTGCCGTCGGGATCGACGCCCGCTCGGTCGGGCGTGGTGTCGTCGTCCATCGAGTGTACCCCTCTGTTTCAGGTGGAGATCGCGAGGCGTCGCGACCAGACGGCCGCTGGCGCCCCGGAGCGCCCCGATCACGGCCGGTAGACCCCTCCGGACCGTCCAGGTGATGCAGACGAACCAGACGAACAGGGTCTACAAAAGCCTTCCCCTCGCCGGCCGACCCCCGGGGGACGGCGACACCCGACCACCGCGGATGACGGATACCGAACACGTCTGCGGTGTGGCCGGGGAGGGGGCCGCCCGGGCAGACCCCCCCACCCCTTCGTTTCAGGTGGAACGCGAGACGACGGGGGTGGGGGGAGGGGGTCACTAGTACGGGAAAGGACTAAGACCCAGGGGCGAGTAAGGGACCCGCACTACTCTCCAACAGATCGTTTCGGTCGGGCGATCGGTGGGACAAACCGCCGCGCGCGGGCCGGCCGGTCGCCGATCTCCGGTTCCACCCGAAACGAAGGGGTGGGGGGGTCGGCCGATCGCCCGGCGTGGCACCACCCCGTCCCCGTCTCGTCCCGTTCGCCTCCGCCACGCCTCGGCGGTCTCGCCGCCGCTC
>CAYZGA010000036.1:0-19687 GCA_964477945.1 uncultured Halobacteriales archaeon | reverse complement strand
GACTGCTCGTGTGCACTCGCAGTCAGAATCGAATGGGCTCGGAGGGATTTGAACCACGGTCACTCCGCGCTGCTCCGTTCCCTGATTCAAATCCCCCTCGTGTGTATCGATTCGACTGCTCGTGTGCACTCGCAGTCAGAATCGAATGGGCTCGGAGGGATTTGAACCCCCGATCGGCTGATATCTCCGGATGTGCCTCGGTACTCCAGAGGGTCATCAGCGCGGGCGGTGATCAGCCGGCCGCTCAGTATATCAGCTGGAGTCTCGTCACCGGGCACGGTGCCTCTGGAGTCAGCCGCCTTCCCGGACTAGGCCACGAGCCCTCAAAACACGTTGGGCGAATTGACCTAAATGGATTTCGGTTCCTGCAGTCACTCGCGGTCCGTCTCGCCCCAGTCACAGTCCTGGCACTTCCGGGCGGTGACAAACTCCAGCGCCGACGGCATGTAGCCCACCTCCAGCACGTTCCCGCCGCAGTCGGGACAGCTCCGGTCGGCGTCCTCGATGGGTTCTGCGTCTATCACACTGTCACCCTCGACGAGCTCGGCCAGGCGCTCGGGGGTGACCATCCGACCCTGGACGACGCGGTTGTCGCTCATATACTCTATCTGGAGCGCCGCCTCCCTAAACGTTGTTCTCCCGGACGGAATTCACCGCTCTCGCGGGACCGCTCACGCCTGCCGGTCCCGGGTCACCTGGTACTGTCGGCTGTAACTTCGTGGAACGATTCGGCACCCCGGGGTGCCGAAATACGCCATGGGCCTACAGCCGACAGTATGACCCGGACCGATGTACACGACCGTCGACGATGTCGGGGGGCGCGATTCGGTGGTGCAGTGTCCGTCAGACAGTCGGCGTGGCGGGGATCAGCCGAACGGGTTGTTGCCGCCACTGCCACCGCCACCCATGCCACCCATGCCGCCGCCGGGACCGCCGCCCTGTTGCATCTGTTGCATCATCCGCTCCATGTCGCCCTCGCCCATCCCCTGGAACTGCTTGATAGCGCGTTCCATCATCCGGTGCTGTTCGAGCAGTTCCCGGACCTGCTCCTCGGGCTTGCCCGACCCCCGGGCGATGCGCTTGAGTCGGGTCGCGCCGACGACACGCGGGTTGGTCAGTTCCTCCTCGGTCATCGAGTCCATTATGACGTCGTAGTTGCGCATCCGCTCCTGTGTCATGTCCATCGCGTCGTCGGGGAGCTGGTCCATCAGGCCGCCGCCGAGCCCGGGTATCATGTCCATCACCTGCCCGAGCGGGCCCATCCGGTTCATCGCGTCCATCTGACGCTGCATATCCTTCAGGGTGAAATCCCCCTCCAGCATATCTTCGGGATCCCAGTCCTCCTCTTCCTCCTGGGTCTCCTCCATGGCGCGCTCGACACGCTCTGCGAGCTGTTCGAGGTCGCCCATCCCGAGCAGACGGGAGACGAAACTGGACGGCTCGAACCGCTCGATGTCCTTGACGGTCTCGCCCGTACCGAGAAAGGCGATAGTCGAGTCGGTCTGGTCGACGGCAGCGAGCGCACCCCCGCCCTTTGCCGTTCCGTCGAGTTTCGTGATAACGACACCGTCGATACCGATGGCCTCCTCGAACTCCTGTGCCTGTTCTTTCGCGCTCTGTCCCATCGCGGCGTCGAGCACCAGCAGGTTGCGGTCGGGGTCGACCGTGCCGTCGATGCGCTCGATCTGCTCGATGAGCTCCTCGTTCAGTCCGTCTCGACCCGCCGTGTCGACGATACGCACGTCCGCGTCAGCAGTCTCGACGAGCCCGGCCTCCGCAATCGCGACGGGGTTCTCCTCGTCGGGGTCGCCGTAGAACTCGACCTCGGCGTTCTCGGCCATCTGCTTTGCCTGGTCGTACGCGCCGGGCCGGTCAGTGTCGGTCTGGATGACCGCCGGCTGCAACCCCTTCTTCGAGAACCACCACGCCATCTTGGCCGCGGTGGTTGTCTTTCCCGACCCGTACAGACCGGCGAGCAAGATTGTCTGTCGCTCCAGCGGGAGCTCCGTCGAGTCGCCGAGCATCTCGACGAGTTCCTCGTAGACGATACGCAGCACCCAGTCCCGCGCCGACGTGCCCGCCGGCGGTTCCTCCTCGAGTGCGCGTGTCTCGATGTTGTCCGACAGCTCCTGTACCAGCGCGATATCGACGTCAGCCTGGATGAGCGACCGCTGAATCTCCTTGACGATGCCCTCGACATCCTCCCTGTCGAGACGCGACTTCCCCCGGAGGTCGTTCAGGGTGCTCCTGAGAGAGCTACCGAGATTGTCCAGTACCATTAACTCACGCTACGCGACGGCACCGGTAAAGCCTTTTCCGACCACGGACACCGGGGAACGCACCGCACAGAACCGCCGTCCGGGTCCCGCGTCGCCAGCTACGGCTCCTGGATGTGCCCTTCCTCGCGCAGTTGGTCCGCGTCCTGTTTCTCGTAGCGCCAGGCGATATCACCTTTCTCGTCCTGCCAGTCCCATGGCTCGACCAGCACCACGTCGTCCTCGCGTATCCAGATGCGTTTCTGCATCTTGCCCGGGATACGAGCTGTGCGCTCGACCCCGTCCATACACCGGACACGGACCCGGTTCGCGCCGAGCATGTCCTCGACGATGGCGAACACCTCGTCCTCGTCCGGCATCCGGAGGTCCCGTCGGCCCTCGTTGTCGCCCATATTTCACCCTCTATAGGCGTGGATTAAAAAGACTTGTAGACTTCCGTCGGCGCTCAGAGCCGCTCCAGCACCGCCTCGCTGTCGTACTCGAGTGAGAGCTCCCGTGACCGACCCCGGCCCTCGACATCCGCGTACTGCGCGTCGAGGATACCGAGCTGGTCGAGTTTGTTGATTATCTCGGCGTACCGGGTGTAGCCGAGGTCGGTCCGCTCGGTGAACGACTCGTAGATACTCCCGGCCTGTTCGCCCTCGTGTTCGGCGACCACCTCGACCAGTGCCGCCTCCGAGTCCGACAGCCCCGCGAGCCGACGGGAGAGGTGGACGTACTTCGAGGTCTCGAACGCCGCCTCGACGTCGCTGCGCTCGACGGTCTGACTGGCGCGCATCTCCGCGTTCAGCCCCGCACGGCGCAACAGGTCGATTCCGACCCGCAGGTCACCGCCTTGGTCGGCGGTGAGTTCGGCCACCCGGTCCAGCACTGCCGTGTCTACCACCCCGTCGTGGAACCCTCGGTCGACACGCTCGCCGAGGATGTCAGCAATCTCCGGCTCGTCGTAGTTCGGGAAGTACACGTCCTCGGGCCGGAACACACTCTGAACCCGACTGTCCAGTTCCTCGATGATATTGAGTTCCAGGTCCGAGGACACCACGATGACACCGATGCGCGCCCCGCCCTGTTCCTCGTGGGCCCGCAACAGCGAGTACAGCGTGTCCGAGGCCGCGGACTCGTAGAACAGGTAGTTTACGTCGTCGAGTGCCACCACCAGCACCTCGTCGTCCTCGACCAACTGGTCGGTCACCTGCGAGAACAGTTTCTTGAACGAGATGCCCGACGCCGGCGGTTCGTAGTCGAACACACCCTCGAACAGTCGCGAGAACACGGCGTACCGGGTCGCGTTGACCTGACAGTTCACCCGCACCGCCTGCACGTCGGTCTGTGCCCGCAACTCGTCGAACAGGATGTGGATAGCCGTCGTCTTGCCGGTGCCCGGTGGCCCCTGTGCCATCACGTTCAGCGGTCGCGACCCCCGCACCGCCGGTTTCAGGGCGTATTTCAGACTGTCTACCTGGCTCTCCCGGTGTTTGAACGTCTCCGGGACGTAGTCCACCTCGAACACCCGCTCGTCGCGAAACAGTGTCTCGTCCCAGGAGAGCATATCGCCGCCGTCGGAGCCGTCCGCCATTACTTTCACCGAGCCACTCGCCGCACTTATTCCTGTCGCGGCAACCGGTGGCCGGGTCGTCTCACCGGTCGGAATCGAGCGACCCCGGGGGCGTACTGGCCTGCACGCGCTCGAACTCGGTCTCGCAGGGTGGACCGTCGGCGAACTCGAACCGGGGTCCGGTCGGTCCCAGACCGACCAGCGACGACGACCGCGTCCCGAACCCGTCCCCGTGGAGGCAGACACCGAACTCGTGATTACCGAGCACGCCACCGGCCCGGTCCAGCCACCTGTCACCGTCCTCGTCAGGTTCGGGCCGGAGCGCCCGGCGGACGGTCCCGGCGCTCTCGACCTGCCGTCTGCCCGCGGCCGTCCGGTCTGTCGGGATGTCGTACTCCCCGTCGACCCCGACGTTGACCGTGACGTGTACGCCCGGACCGAGGGTCCGCACCTCGGGTGTCCCGTCGAACGTGACGAGCAGGGCCGCACTGCTGTCGACCGCGAGCAGGTGAAAGCCCTCGTACTCGCGGGAGTCGAGTTCGCGCTCCACGAACCTGACAGCCGCCGGCGCGCTCCCGTTGGCCAGCGCGTCCCGGACGAGCAACCCCCGCGAGCGCGACCCCTCGACTGTCCGGCCGTCCCAGCGGTTCGTGATGGTGACCAGCAGTCCGTGCTCGTTGTACCCGAGCCAGGTCCCGTCGGCCTCGCTGTCCTTTGGCGCGACGACCCCCGCCTCCCAGTCGCGCCGCGCCGGCGGTTCCGACGGACGGTCCAGCCGCTCGTCACGGTTCGCCGCCAGCAACACCGGCGCGTCCTCGAACACCTGCCACGCGAGTACGATTGTACACACGAGTCCAGGTAGGTGACCGACGCTCAAAACAGCCGCGCCCGCCATCGCCTCCGCCGGACCGGTCGGCCCGTCCGCCGCTCAGACCGCAAAGTACAGGTGGTGGTGCTCCCGGCAACCGGGGTTGAACGACGCACCGCAGGACGGACAGCGATCATCACAGTCGAGGTACACGTCGACCGTGAGCGTGCTCCGGCAGACCCCGCAGAGCACCGCAGGCTCGTCGAACCGGTCGGGGGAGACCCGCCCGGGGTCGTGGTCGGTCGCCGCGGCGTGACACTCGAAACACGGGTAGTACGTCTCACAGCAGTCGAACTGAAATGCGACGACGTCGACGGCGGCGTGCCAGTGTCGACACCGGGTCGCCCCGTCCACCCCGATACCGCGGAGCGGGACTCCGAACCGGCTGTCGGTCCCCGGTGCCCTCGTCGTCCGGCGGTCCGCCCCCCTGCTGTTGCGCCTGTCGGACATAGCTGGCTCTCGCACCCGCGACAGTTGTGTCTTTCACCTGCCGCCCTGCGAGCACGGGCAACGTTCAAGTCCCCACCGTGAGCAGATAGACAGCATGCCCACGGTCACAGCCGCCAGTTTCCTGTTCGTCGCCGCCCTCCTCGCGGTGTTCGCTGTCCTCATCGACCGGTACGAGATGTACGACCTCATCGCCGGGTACGACTCCGAACGGGTCGACGACGACGAGGCGCTCGCGGCGTTCGTGAGCAGGAACGTGTACGTCCTCGCCGGACTGACCGCGCTCGTCGCACTCCTCGTGTTCACGGAAACCGTCGGTGTCACGCCGGCGTCGGTCGCGTACTCGGCGGTCGTGGTGGCGCTGACCGCGTACCTCGTCTGGGGCGCACAGCGCTACACCGTCTCCGGGTGACCCGCCGGGAGACTAGTCGTCGACCGTCGGGGAGGACTGGCCTGTCGCGGGTTCTGCCGCCGCCGACCCGGAGCAGGCCGTCCAGGACAGGTTGCCGTCGTACAGGAACGGGCGCTGGTCACGGGTCGGGTCGACGACAGTCAACGAGAGCCAGTTGTTGTCCAGTAGCCGGGTCACGTGCTCGTTCTCGGCCAGAATCGCGGTCACGCGCTCGCGAGGGGCGTGAATCACGGTCGAGAGACGGAGCGGCTGGTGGTACGGCCGGTCGTCGGCGGTCTTGACCGACTGCAGCGGGAGCCCGGTCATCAGGTCACCGCCGTTGCCCTGGTAGACGCCGACGTTCCCGACGGGGTTGTGTGTCACCTTCGACCCGCTCCCGTAGACGCCGCTGTCGACTGTCGCGAAGTAGTACTGCGTGTTTATCCACTGCGTGACGACCATCGGCCCGGCGACGATGGCGGCCAGGGTCTCCCCCTCGGGGTCGGTCTGCCAGTCGTAGGAGTGCAGAAAGCAGCGACCGTCGAGATCCAGCCCGGAGGTGAGCTCCCGCGGCCCGACGACGAGGGCCGCGTTGCCGGCGAGACCCCACTCGGGGCGGGTCTCCGACCAGTCGGCGGCGCGACGCTCCGTCTCGCGGACCCCCGACCCCGTGTCGGCCCCCATGTCGCCGGCGCGTTCCGATGCCGCACCGGCCCGGGCGGTCGCGAGGTCCTCGCGGAGGTGCTCGATATCCGCCTCGTGGCTCCCGGGTACGTCGGCGGTGAAGAGCGTCACCTCGTCGGTGGTGGTGTTGTGCTGGCCGGCGACAAAGACCGTGTCCGCCGGGATGTCGAACCCGCGCTCGCGGAGCGCGTCGGTCACCTGCTCGCTGTTGCAGATGGCGGCGAGCACCCGCGCGCTCGGGCCGCCAGGGTTACCGGCGCAGGCACCGCAGTCCAGACTCGCGTCGAACGGGTTGTTCGCCGTCTGACTCGCGTGGCCGGCAAACACCACCACACGGGCGAACGTCTCGATACCCATCAGGTCGAACGCCGTCGCGGCATACTCGACCTGCTGCTCGAAGGTGAGTCCCGTCTGGAGTGTGCCGTCGGCGTCCGGGTCGTGTGTGAGGTCGGGGTCACAGAACTCGTGCTCGTCGGGGACCCCGTCGTCGGCGGTGTCGAGGATATCGTAGACCCGGGTCGGGAGGAGCGTCCGTGCCGCGAGGGCCGCCCCGTACCCCAGCCCGGCACTCTCGACGAAACTGAACGCCGTTGCGGCGTTCGAGGTCAGCGACTCGACCAGGTCACGCCCCGCCTCGACAGTGCCGGTCCACGTGTCGTACCGGTCCCGGGTTGCGCCCTGCGCAGTCGGCCGGTCGACGATGCGGTGCTGTGGGTCGACGATAGGCGGGCACGCGTCGACGGTCACCCCGGAGTCGTACCCCCGGTAGCGCATCGGAACCCCGAAGAAACCGGCGTAGCCGTGGGTCTCGTAGTTGCCGGTCGCCTCGATGTGGCGGCGGATAATCTCCGAGCGCGTGTCGATGCAGAACACGAGCTGCGCGTCCGGCCGTCCGCCGTCGTCGCTCCGGTCGGACGCGCTGTCGCTCACCGCATCGACGAGTTCGTCGCGGTAACTCGCCTCCCAGGCACGCAACCAGACCGCCTCGGGCGGCACGCCGTCGGGGTCGCTCTCGGTGCTGCTCGGGTCGACCGGCGCGTCGAACGCGTCGACCAGCGCGAGGCGAACCGCGAGATACTCCACCAGCGTGATAGGGCAGGCGGACGCCCACTGCCCGCCGTCGGCACCCCGTTGCTTGACGAACCCGGCCCACCCCGGGAGGGACGTCAGGTGTCGCTCGAGGACCGACTGCAACCGGGACCCGGACGAGGCGACGACCCGGTCGATTGTCTCCACCGGCCGGTCGGGCAGGTTCGTGACGACACCGCGGTCCGGAATCTCGCTGTCGTACCCGGCAACGGCACGAAAGGCGGCGTAGAACCCCGCCTCCCGGTCGGGCATCGGCCAGTCGGCCCGCCCTTCGTCGAGAAACGCGGCCAGCCACTTCGTCAGCACCGCGTCGACGCGGTCTGTCGCTGTCACAGTCGACCGGGTCGTCCCGGGTGTCCCCATGCGAGCCAGTGACGCCTCCGGGTCGCTGTCGTACCCGTGCTCGTCGAGTCGCTCGGTCAGTACCGCCTCGTCAATCCGTCCGGACGCCCACGCGTGCCGGAACACGTCCGGGTCGGGGTAGCCATCCCCGTCGAACAGTTGCCGGCCGCGCCGCACCGCCTCGTGGAACGGCTCCCCCTCGAACCCCGCGAGCGGGTTCGCCGTCACGAACGAGTGCAGCGGCCAGGCAGGCCCCACGCTCTCGCCGGCCTGCTCGACTGCCTCGCGGATACGTTGCTCAGTGCTCATTGTACTCCTCTGTCGCGGTCAGTAGTGTCGCTGTCGGTGGCTGTGTGGCGTTCACCAGCAACACGTACAGCCGCCGGCTCCGCCTGTAGACGCCCATCTCGATTGCGACGTACGCGACGCCGAACGCCACCGCAACGGCGACGTGCACGACCGTCAGGTCGGCCGGTGTCGTGACCAGCGCCACGTCGCTCAGGAGTCCGGTGACCAGCTGGTAGGCACCCGCGTACACGGCGACGGCCGGGAGAAAGACCACGGCGACGACACCGTAGCGCAGTGTCACCGGGAGCGACCGCCGCCGGACGGCCACCTGTGTGGCGTGGAGTGTCGTCAGGGCGACCAGTCCGGTCAGCAGGAGCCCGCTGTCCACGCTCGTCCCCTTTCCGGTGAGAACGGCGAACAGCGCACCACCGGCGAGCGCGGTCACGAGCGTCACGAGACCGCCCACGAGTCCGGTCCGACCGTTCTCCGACCGGGCTGTCGGGCTGGTCTGTGTGACCTGCTCCCCGGAGCCGAGAAACAGGTACGCCTTGTAGAACCCGTGGAGAATCAGGTGCGTGATAGCCGCACCGAAAAATCCCAGCCCCGCCTGGAGTATCATGAACCCCATCTGCCCGGTCGTCGAGCAGGCGAGTTGGTGTTTGACCTCGGGCCGGACGGACTTCAGGAGTTTCCCGACCAGCGCACTGAGCGCGCCCGCGACGACGATCACGAGCATGAACGCCCCGGCCCGGTCGACCACGGGCGCGAAGCGCAACAGGAGGATACCGCCCGCGTTGACGAACCCGGCGTGCATCAGTGCCGACGCCGGGGTCGGGGCGGTCATCGACGAGAGCAGCCACCTGTGGAACGGAATCAGCGCCGACTGGACCATCGCCGCGAGCAACAGCGCACTCGCCGCGACGAGCCACGTCGTGTCCGGAACCGTCCCGGCACGCGCGGTTATCTCCGAGATGGCTGTCGTGTCCGTGCTCGTGGCGAGCAGTGCCAGCGCCAGCGCGAGGAGCGCGCTCCCGGCCAGCAGGTACCGGCGGGTGTACGACGCGGCACGCCGGGCCTGCCCCCACCCGCGAGCGGTGCCGATCAGCGCTGCCATCACCAGCCCCATCGCCAGCCAGGCGGTCCCGAACAGCACGACGTGGTCGGCAGCCACCAGCACCAGCACCGCCAGCGTGAACCCGAACAGACCGGCGAAAAACCGGGTCACCCGCTCGCTGCCCGCCATGTAGCGCCGCGAGTAACTGTGCACGATACCGCTGAGGAACGTGACGACGGTCCACATCAGCACGGTCAGACCGTCGACCACCAGCAACCCGGGCAGTTCCCAGCCTCCGCCGGTCACGACCCGCGCCCCGACGGCGACCAGACTCGCCACCCAGAGCACCCAGACAAGCCCCGTCAGCACCCCCGGGGCCGCTGGCCCGCCGTCGCTCCCGTTCGGTAACTCTCCCACCGTCTCCGCTGCTGTATCGTCTGTCATCGTCTGTCTCCTCGAACGACCACCGCCTCCGGGTGACACCTTCGGGAACGGTGCTCGGTCGCGTTCTTCCACAGTTCGAACGTACTGCCTATTAAATCCAACTATATTACCAGACCGTTCTTCGGTCGACCGATAAAGAACGTTTCGATTACATCAGGCCGGCTCCCGGCTCGTCACACCGCAGTGTCGACAGGCCGGGCGACCACCTCGGTCGAGTTGCGCCCTGTCTCACTGTCCGTTCCTGGTATCCACGTCCAGCGCGTGCCCGCGACTGGTGACAGTTTCGCCACGGGACACCGTCTGCCCGGCAACTGCCGAGGACGGAAACGTTGTAGTGGCCGCCGCCCCTCGGGTTCGCATGGAACAGTTCGAGGGGACCGTGCTGGTCGGCGAGTCACTCGACCCGGTCCGTGGTCGCGTCGTCGTCGAGGACGGTCGCATCGAGGCGGTCGAACGGGCGGAGACGGCGTCGTCGGATATCGTCGTTCCGGCGTTTGTCAACGCACATACCCACATCGGTGACTCGGTTGCGAAGGAGGCGGCGGTCGGACTGTCACTCGACGAGGCGGTCGCCCCACCGGACAGCCTGAAACACCGGCAGTTGCGCGCGACCGACCGGGCCGACCGGGTGGCGGCTATGCGCCGGACACTGCGCTTTATGAAACAGACCGGGACCGCGGCGCACCTCGACTTCCGCGAGTTCGGTGTCGACGGGGCACGCACTCTCCGGGAGGCCACCGGCGAGTCCGGCGTCGAGTCGTTCATCTTCGGGAGCGACGACACGGCGGTTCTGTCGGTGGCCGACGGGTACGGGGCCAGCGGCGCGAACGACGACGACTTTACCGCGGAGCGTGCCGCGACACGGGAGGCGGGCCTGCCCTTTGCCATCCACGCCGGCGAACCGGACGCGACGGACATCCACCCCGCGCTCGACCTAGACCCGGACCTGCTGATTCACATGGTCCACGCCCAACGGGAGCACCTCGAGCGGGTTGCCGACCAGTCGGTCCCGGTTGCCGTCTGTCCCCGCGCGAACACGGTACTCGGGGTGGGGCGGCCGCCGGTGCGGGAGTTGCTCGACCACACGACTGTCGCGCTCGGAACGGACAACGTGATGCTCAACCCGCCGTCGATGTTCCGGGAGATGGCGTACACGGCGAAGAACTTCGACGTGACCGCCCGCGAGGTGCTCCGGATGGCGACGGTGGCAGGCGCAACCGCCGTCGGACTGGACTGCGGTGTCATCGCCCCCGGACAGCGGGCAACACTCACCGTCATCGACGGCGACTCGGACAACCTCGCCGGGTCGACAGACCCGGTCCGGGCGGTGGTCCGGCGTGCCACGGCACTCGACGTGAAGCGGGTCGTTCTGTGACCGCGACGGACTGTCACCGCGGGGAACGGGTCGACAGCGGTCCCCGCGTGCCGGTCACTCGGGGTCGAACCCGCCGAACGGGGTCGTCTCGTGGCTCCGGACCAGCACCTCGTCGGCGACGGTCAGCCCCAGTTCCAGCAGTTCCTGTGCGACCGGCGTGATGTCGCTGTCGGACTCGCCGACGGCGGTCACGAGGAGGTTCTGCTCGCCGGTCACCAGTTCCTGGACCGAGACCACACCGGGGATATCGAGTATCGCCGGGACGAGCGTCCCACGCTCGGGAATCGATGCGGTACAGTACAGGAGCATCCGGAGCGGGTAGCCGGACCGCCCGTAGTCCACCTCGGCGCTGTACCCCTTGACGATGCCGGCCTCCTCCAGTCGCTGGATGCGCTTGCGAACAGTACTGCTGGAGGTGCCCGTCCGCTCCGCGATGTCGCCCGACGACACGTTCCGCGCGTCCGCCTGGAGCGCGTGCAGTATCGCCCTGTCGATGTCGTCGATGCTCTCCATGCGGGTGGGTTCGACGGACAGGACAAAGGAACTTTGGGAGGCACCGACCGACCCTCTCCCGGTCGATGCCGATATCCGGGCAGGTGGTGACCGAGACCGGCCGGGTCCAGTCAGGTCGGGCGGCTCGGAGTGAGATGCCGGCAGTTCAGGCCGGACAGGCGACACCGTCGCCGGTGCCGTCGTCGCCGGAGTCGTACCCCAGCGCCGCCGCGATGTCGACCAGTCCGGCACCCTGGTCGGTGTCGGGCAGGCCGAGGTCCTCGGCGGTGTCGAGCAATCGCTGGCGGGTCTCGGAGGGTCCGTAGTCGCCGGCGAGCAACTGCGCCACCGCGCCGGTGACGTGCGGTGCGGCCATCGAGGTGCCGTCGAGGGCGGCGTGTCCCCCGGGTTCCGCCGAGCAGACCGCCGCGCCGGGGGCCGCGATGTCCACCTCTGGACCACGCGAGGAGAACGCCGCGATGTCGTCGTCGATGGTCGTGGCGGAGACGGCGAGAAACGCCTCGTAGGCGGCGGGGTAGCCAACCGAGTCCGGCGCGCCGCGGTTGCCGGCGGCGGCGACGGGCACGACCCCTGCCTCTACCGCGTACTGGCCGGCGGTCTCCAGTGCCGGGGACTCCTGTGGCGAGCCGAGGCTGAGATTCACCACGTCCCACCCGTGGTCGGCGGCGTACCGGATGGCCTCGACGATGGCCGAGGTACGACACCCCCCCGAACCGGCACAGACCTTCAGCGCGTGCACCGTCGCGTCCGGAGCCACACCGACGACACCCGAGTCACTCGCTGTGGCGGCGACCGTACCCGCCACGTGGGTCCCGTGCCCGCCGTCGTCGGACCACGGGTACGGGCAGTCGCCCCCCGAGCAGTCGGCCCAGGCCTCGTGGTTCTCCTCGTCGTCGGTGTCGGCCAGGTTCTCCTGCAGGTCGGGGTGGGTCGCGGCGATACCGGTGTCGATGATTCCGACGTCGACGCCGTCACCCGTCGCGCCGCTGTCGTGGGCGACGTCCGCGTCGATACGGTCGATCCCCCAGGGGAGTGTCGCCGTCGCGGCCGACTGTACCCCGCCGGTCGAGACGTGTGTCAGCTTGCGGTCCCGCTGGACAAAGGCAACGTCCTCACGCGAGCGCAGCGACTCGCCGCGGGACGGCGAGAACAACCCACAGACGAGCGTCGTCGACGTGTGCTCGGCGAGGTCGATCTCGGCGTGGTCGTTCTCCGACAGCGACGCGGCGGCGACAGCACCGTCCTCGGAGGTGGTCCCGACGATGTACTCGTCCATCCGGTGGTACACCGCGGCACCGATACCGAGACCGAGGACACCTGCCCCGATACTCCTCAGGATGTCGCGTCGAGACCAGTCCGACTCTCGCATACACTCCTCTGTTCGTCTGTCACTCGTAAGTTTCTGACGGCCGTCCGGACCTCACTCGCGTTCGAGGTTCCTGTCACGCTCGGACTCGGGTTCGGTCGACGCCTCGCCGGTGTCGGGTTGCTCCGGTTCTCGCCCGGTTGCTCGCTCCGGCGCGGACTCCCCGACGGACTCGTCGGCCCGCTGACTGTCACCCGATGGAACGGGCGGAGTATCGGGCGTGGTCCGACCGGTCGGGGGTGTCTCGACCGGCGTGGTCAGTCCGTCACGGAGGTCGTCACCGAGGTGAGCGCCGAACGCGCCGACGGCGAAACTGAGCACCGTCGCGGTCAGCAGTGTCGTCGGCGGGAGCGAGGCGAGCGCGGACAGCGCGGCGATAGGTCCGTTTCCGACGACCGACCCCGCGGCGAGGATACCGAGACTCGCCAGAGCAGCCGCGACCCCGCTCTCGACGAGCGGGTGGTCCTCGACGGCGAGTCCGGCGACGAACGCGCCCAGCAACATCCCGAGATACGACCCGGCGGTCGGAACGAGCGCGAGTCCCGCCGCTGCCCCGGTGCCGACAGCGACAACCGCCACCGCGAACCCGGCGAGGGAGAACCCCGAGAGGCGACTGCCTGTCACAGGTTACCCGTGTACCGGCGCGGTAATGTGTGTTTCTGCCGGTGGCGGGCGGTGCCGTCCCTCTGACGGCGCTCGGCCCGGAACCGGCGCGCTCTGCCGTGTCTGATAACCAGATGCGAGCGACGCCGTCTCAGCGGTCGACCTGCCGTGTCATCTCGTCGACGGCGGCGAGCAGTTCCTCGTGTGCCTGGCCGTTCGAGGCGACCAGCCCCGGCGTGTCGTGGTGCCACTCGCCGCCGTCGAGGTCGGTGACGGTACCACCGGCCCACTCGACCAGTGCCGCTCCGGCGACGGTGTCCCAGGCAGGTGTCTCGACGGTGGTGAGTACACCCTCGACGGTGCCAGCCGCGAGCATCGACAGCGCGGCCTGTGCGGAGCCGTACCGCCGGAGGTCACCGAAGCGGTCGACGATGGCCCCGGTCACGGCGGCGTACTCCTCGCGGCGGTCGAACCCCCACCAGACCGTCGGCACAACCGCGAACCGGTCCGGGTCCGACCGGTTGTTCACCGACACCGGTTCGCCGTTCAGCCTGACACCATCCGGTGTGCCGATGTAACTGTCGCCCAGCACCGGCAGGACGTTCGCCGCCGCCACCGGTTGCCCGTCGACGAGACAGGCGACGCTCGTCGCCCAGCACCGGTCCCCCCGGACGAAGTTGTCTGTCCCGTCGATGGGGTCGACCAGCCAAACCGTTCCCTCGTCGGGCACCGTCCCCCCGGCCCCGTTCTCCTCGGCGACGACCGTCGCGTCGGGGTCGTGCGACCGGATGCGGTCGACGACCGCCGCCTGTGCACGCCTGTCGGCGCTCGTGACCACGTCCGTCTTGCCGGACTTCTGTTCGACCTCCAGGGCGGTCCTGAACCGCTCGGCGGCGACGTCGGCCCCCTCGCGGGCGCTCGCTGCAGTAACTTCGACCCGCTGGTCGCGACTCGTCGTCTCGAACTGCGCATACTCGTCGCTCATAGATACTCGGACGTATGATTTCGTGTCTCACACGTAAAAACGGGTCGACTCGAACGGTCCCGGTCACCGTGGTCCGCAGTTACGTTACCCCGTGCAGACCTCTCGTCGCTCGGTTGTCGTGCTGTGACAGCCGGGTCGACGCGACACTCGCGGACTGTCGGACCTGCGTCTCTCCGCGAGAGACGTCGGAACACCCTCTTTTGTACCGGGCAACAACACCCTGATAGAGCCACAGTGGCTCCGTGAAATCATGAACGTCCAACAGTTCAAATCCGGGCACACCCCGACAGAGAGCAGCGAACAGTTTCAGCTCGAAAACAACTACACACTCGACGTGGCGGTCGACGGCTCCCTGATGGCGAAGGCAGGGTCGATGATCGCCTACACGGGCGACCTGTCGTTCACCGGGCAGGCCTCCGCGGAGGGTGGTATCACCGGTCTCCTGAAGGAGGCCGCGACCAGCGAGGGCACCCCCATCATGAGCGTCGAGGGGACCGGTCACGTCTACCTCGCCGACAACGAGAAGAAGGTACAGTTGCTCGAACTCGACTCGGACGACGCCATCACGGTCAACGGCGAGGACGTCCTCGCGTTCGAGTCGACGGTATCGTACAGCATAGACAAGATGGACAGTCTCGCCGGGGCCTTTGCCGGCGGGTTCACCAACGTCTACCTCAACGGACCCGGCTACGTCGCGGTGACCACACACGCCGACCCGCTGGTTCTGACCCCGCCGGTGTCGACCGACCCGAGCGCCACCGTCGCCTGGAGCGGCACGTCGCCGGATGTCGAGGTCAACAAGAACATCTCGGACATGGTCGGACAGGAGTCCGGCGAGCGCTTCCAGATGAACTTCACCGGACAGAACGGGTTCGTGGTCGTCCAGCCCCACGAGGAACTCTGACCGGGGCAGCACTGCGGTCCACACTCCGGTCGTCGCCCGCGACGTCGCGGTGACCGTGCGACGCTCGTCAGTTGCGGTTCACCCGCGAACGACTCCGAGACGGAGCGTCGCTCTCAGTCGACGTCGAACCCCTGCAGTGTCGTCTGCCCGCTCTCCGTACCCTCGGCAGTGTCGTCTGCCGTCTGTTCCTCGGTGCTGTCGTCCGTGTGACGCTCGCGGTCCGGGACGGCTGCGCGGTCGTCGGGCGAGGGCTCACCCGCCCGCTGTCCGGTCCCGGTGGGTCGGACCACGTCACCGCCGGGGTCTGTCTGCACAGTCGTCACCGGGTCGTCGGACGACCGGCCTGTCGCTGTCGGGCCGGGGTCACCCTCGATATCGGAGAGTGACTGCTGAACTTTGTCGTCGGATGCTTGGCCCGCGTCCGCGGCGATGGCACGGGCGGCCTCGTAGCCACCCGAGAACGACGCCCGCTTGGCAATCTCCGGTCGGGCAAGTGCGCGTGCGGCCTCGGGGCGGTGGCGCTCGTAGCGCGACCAGAACGTCTCGCGCCGGGCCTCGAAATCGACCACCGGTCGCGGGTACTCCTCGCCGATGGTCAGACCGCACTCTGCCTGCACCGCGAGCGGCGTGCGCTCCGGTCGGGCGAGAAACTCGCTCGGGAGCGGTGCCAGTTCGGGGACCCACTCCGTTATCCACTCCCCGTCGGGGTCCTGGTCGCGGACCTGCTTGCGCGGGTTGTAGACACGCTGTGCTGGTTTGCCGATGAGTCCGGCCTGACTCTGCCACTGTGTGTAGTTGATGGCGACGTCGCTGTCGACGAGGTGGTGGTGGTACCACTCGGCACCGACCCACCACGGCTGCTGGAGGATGTGGGCAAAAAACGACGCACACATCGCCCGCATACGGAAGTTCAGCCACCCGGTCCCGCGGAGACAGCGCATCGCCGCGTCGACCATCGGGAACCCCGTCCGACCCTCCTTCCACGCCGCCACCAGTTCCGGGTCGTGATTGTCCTCGTTGAACCCCTCGAACACGGGGTTGACCGCCGTGTCCGTCCACCCGGGCCAGTCGACCAGCTTCTGGTTGTAGTGGAGGTTCCAGACCAGCCGGTCGACGAACATATCCAGCCCGCGACACGACGGGGTCTGTTCGGTGACCGACTGGTAGACCTGCCGAACAGAGAGCAGCCCGAAGTTGAGATACGGCGAGAGACCGCTGGTGCCGTCGCGGGCGTCCTGCGGTGCGGAGATACTCTCCGGGTACGAGCCGATTCGCTCGACAAACGAGCGGAGTCGCTGTGCCGCCGTCTGGTGGGTTCCCGCGGGTACTTTCGTCTTTGTCGGCGTGACCGCAAAGGCCTCGTCGACCGCCGCGGGTGTGACCGGCGTCTCGACCGTGAACCGGGTCACGTCGTGGTGTTCCCAGTTCGGCGTCTGCTGTGTCCCCTCGAGCCAGGACTCGACGTGTGCCTGCCAGTCGGTCCGGGACCACTCCTCGCCCCGGACGAGTCCGTCCCCGGAGACAAAGTCGACATCCTCCCCGCAGGCCGCCCGGACCCGGTCGTCACGGCGCTTCCCGTACCGGCTGGTGGGTGTGGCCATCGTCACCACCGACCAACCGCTGGCGACGAACCTGGAGAGCAGTGTCACGGGGTCGCCGTACCCGACTGTCAGCCCTGGCGACCCGGCACAGGCGAGGCTGTCGACGGCCGTGTCCTCGTCGCCGGGCTGTCGCGGCCGAACCGCCGTGTCCGCCGCCAGTCGGTTCCGGGAAACGGTCGCGGGTTCGGTGACCGTCCGCGCCGGCACTGTCGCGTACAGTCTGTCGAGACTCGCAACCGCCTCGTGGAGAAAGCGGAGTCGGGCGTCACACGCCAGCCCGCCGTCGCCGTAGAACGTCGGGTCGAACACGAACAGCGGGCAGACGACGTCACCGTCGGCAACGGCCTCCGCGAGCGCCCGCTGGTCGTCGGTCCGGAGGTGCTTGCGGTGCCAGACAACGTACCCGGTGGCGTCGTCCCCCTCACAGACCGCCGCCGGTGACGGTATCTCCGGCGGAGTCGGGACTGTCGGTCCCGCGTCGTCGCCGCTCTCTGTGTCGGCCATCGCTCACCTGTACAACGGTCTCGCGGTGCTTGAACCCTGCTGGTCGGGCCGTGTGGTGACCTGCTGTGGGGATTCGGCAGCGGGATACCGTTCTGCTGTGGGGACTGGGCGACGCTGTCGGGGGTGTGGGTCACGACGAGTACCCGGCAGTGAGAGACCCGAGACCGCTGAAGCGCTGTGCGGCAACTCGGTCACGACCAGGTCCGCGGTGCAACCGCTCCCGGCGACCACCGTCGCGTCGGCGCTGGCCGAACCCGGACACCGGCAACCTGACCTGCCTGTTGCGGTCCGACCGTCCGTCGGCAGTCGGTGCACACACCGAACGCTCGCGGTGAGGTGTCCGTCGAGCGGTCCCGACGCCGAGCACAGCGCGTCTTCAGTCAATTGTTGCCTCGACACGGGACGGACACTCTGCCGTGTTCCCGTGTCTCGGGCGCTCTGTCGGCGGAAATCGCGATATTCGGTCGTCTGCGGTGCTCCGGTGTGCGGGCAGGTTCTGACGGGACCTGAGGGGTGATACGTCGGCCGCCCCAATCTAGTGTTGATGAGTTCAGACACAGAACAGGAGCTCGGACCGCGTATCGAACCGGAACCAGCCGAAACCGTCCAGGAGGTCCTCGAGGACGCGCCGGCAGCCGCACAGGCGAACATGGCCCGCGCCGAGGCGATCCTCGACCGACTGGACGAGGGCGATGTGCCCGACAAGTACGACACCGAAGGCGAGTGGGGGTTCGCGTTCACCGGTGCTCTCGCACAGCACCCCGAGACGTTCAAGATCTGGTGGGCCGAGGAGGGACAGGTCTTCGAGGGCGGAGATCTCGACCGCGGGTTCAAGGAGCTGCTCGCGGCGGTGGTCGCCCACGAGCGCGGGGCGGCAATCTGCATCGCGTGGCACACCACCAGCGCCGCCATCGAGGATGTCGACCCGGAGCGGTCGGCTATCGCGGCCGATTTCGACGCCAACAAGGAGCGACTGCCGGCTGACGAGCGCGTCGCAATCGAGTTTGCCCGGAAGAGCGTCGAGGCACCCGCCGACGTGACCGACGACGACATCGAGGAACTTCGGGCACACGGCTACGACGACGCCGACATCGTCGAACTCACCACGACCGCCGGCACGGCCGCGAAGTTCGCCAACTTCGCGCTGACGCTGGATATTTGAACACACCGGAACAGACGACTCTCGTCTACCGATACCCCGTTTTTTTCGGAAACTGTCGTTCGGGGGGCGTGTCTCGAACAGTCCCGAACTGGTGGTCGCTCTCACCTGTCCTGTTCGACGCGACAGGCGGACGCCGGCGTCTGTTCGAGATTCGAGTCGCGACAGCATCCGGATTCCTGGCCGGAGAGGCGCGGGGTCCTGTCAGACGATGCGCTCGTGGAGGACAGTCGGACAGGCGGCGGTGACACCGTCGACGGCGAGAATCTCGTCGCTGATGAGCGCGTGGATATCCTCGTCGCCGTCAGCCTGGAGTTCGGCCATCAGCATGTGGTCGCCGGTGGCGGTGTACAGCGAGGCGAGCGCGTCCACCTCGCGGAGCGTGTCGATGACCTCGACGTAGCGCTCGCTCTCGACGTCGACACCGACCAGCGCGATGCGCCGACTGTCGAGTTTCTTCGGGTTCACCTCGACCGAGTAGCCGACGATTGCACCCTCCTCTTCGAGTTTGTCGATGTACTTCTGTGCCGTGGGACGGGAGACCCCCGCCCGCTCAGCGATCTCGCCGACCGACGCCTTCGGGTCGTCCATCAACACGGACAGAACTGCCTCCTCCGGGGATGCTGTCTCCATACACCTGCTACACCCGCGGCGCACATAACTTGCCCGGAGCCCTCCCGGGTGCCCGGAATCGGCCCGCCACGGGCGCTGTCGCGACCGGACGCCCCGTTCTACCGGTCCGGGGAGTCGCCGCTGTCGGTGTCCGGCGGCGGGTCGAACACGACACCGACCCGGTCCGGCGCGTCCGGCACGAGGTGCTCCTTTTCGGGTCTGCGGTGCTGTTTCAGCTCCCACTCCCTGCTCATCGCCGCACTCCGTGACGGCCAGTACTCGACGTACCGCACGGTGACCGGCGTACGACCCCGGGTGTAGCGTGCCCCGTCTCCCGCGTTGTGCTCGGCGAGTCGTCTCGTCACGTCCGTCGTGTAGCCGATGTAGAACGTGCCGCGGTCGTCACTGCACTCGAGGAGGTAGACACAGTGGCTCACGGCAGGAACTCGGTCGCCGGCGGTAAAAGCGGTCGGAGTATCCGTGGCTCTCGACGCGGCCTGCAACTGTCACACTGTCGTCTCTCTCACCGGGGGGCCTGGCTGTAGATGAGGTTGCGCTGGATGGGGTTCGCCCCCTCGTAGATAACCGGCACGCGGACATCGCGGTAAACACGAGCGATGCGGTTCT
>CAYZGA010000035.1:3906-19963 GCA_964477945.1 uncultured Halobacteriales archaeon | reverse complement strand
TCGAACCCGAGGCCTTCGAGTACTACACGAAGATGTTCCGCTACGGGATGCCGCCCCACGCCGGCTGGGGACTGGGTGCAGAGCGGCTCGTCATGACGATGCTCGGTCTCGGGAACATCCGCGAGACGGTGCTGTTCCCGCGTGACCGCCAGCGCCTGAGCCCCTGACACCGGGTGTCGACTCGACGGTCACCCCGCGGGTACCACGAACGGCGCCAGTGTCAGCGCAGACGAGGGCTGACCGGACCGGAGAGTGGGTCACGGCACAATCGACCGCCGCTGCAGTCACGGACAGCAGTCGTCGTCACTCACGAACTCGACGATCTCCCCGCTCTCGAGGTCGATAGCAAGCGAGTACGTCTCCACGTGTGTATCGGTGTGCAGTCCCGGCGAGTCCGTGGCGTCGACCGAACCGATGACGAGCGAACGCTGTTCCATCCAGGTGCCGGTAACGGTCACGGCCACGGTCTGCCCACCCGGCGTGGTCGTTCGTCGCACTGTCACGGAGTTGCCGTCCGACTCGTCCTCGAGGTAGACATCGACCCCGGTGTCGGTTCCGTTCTCGCGTCCGAGTTCGATATCCGGCTGTGACGTTCCGTCCGCGGTCGAGTTGTCGTCCATCGCAAGCTCCCGGAACGTGTGGACCGACATCTCGTGGTTGTCGAACGCATCGAGCGCTTCGGTCACCGTCTCGTTCCCGTGGGTGATGGCCAGCGCACGCGTCCGATCCGCCTCCGTGAGCTGTGTCTCCTCGCGTGTCCCGTTGCGTTCGACGTCGATACGGAACCGGTCGTCGGTGAGCGTGATCTCGACCTGACTGACGCCGCTCAGGTCCATTACCGTCGTGCGGTCGTTCTCACCCGTCACGACGGTGATGTTGTCACCGGAGACCGCTATCTCCGGGCCGCCGTCGGTCTCACCGAGCACGTCACCGAGTCCGAGTGCCGTTCCCGCTCCCGCGAGCGCGACACCGGCAACTGTCAGCACGCACAGCATCCAGAGACGGACCGACCGGTCGGTGCTGGTGGACCGCTCGCCGCTGTCGTCCCGACGACCACGGCTCATCGTGTGAATCTTGCACGGAAGAGCTAATCAGCCCTGCGGAGAAATCCCCGTGAAAGGCGTTTCACACCCGTTTCACCGCCGCTTCGTCGTAACCAATGACAGGCACTTATATATGAGGATACCGTGGTCGTAGATGACATGGGGCGGTTCGACAACAGGCGTCTGTTCGCCGCGGTGGTCTTTCTGGGCTCGACCACCGTTCTCGCCGTGCAGGTAATAAACCCCTCGCCCATCACGGTGACACTCGAGGGGAGTGAGGCGCAGGTCGCCGAGCTGGGGCGGTACTTCCGGTACCGCGACGTGGCGATCGTGGCGCTCGCGGCCGGTCTCCTCGGGGCGAGCGGGACGTACATCCTGACCGCCCGCGATACGGGGGGGTCACCGAAGGGTCACAGTGTGGACGCATCGCCGGCCGAGTCACCGGCCGCGAGCACCGACGGCGGAAACGAACTCGCCCCGAGCACCGAACTTCTTGATGCCCGCCGGCAGGAGTGGGAGGAGACCGCCGACCGGCTCGCGAACAACGAGTGTGAGATCTACGAGGTGCTCCTCGACGCCGACGGTGTCCTGCCACAGAGCGAGATCGTCGACGAGACCGACCTCTCGAAGGCGACGGTCAGCCGAACCCTCGACAGTCTCGAGACAAAGAATCTGGTCGAGCGCAAGCGCCGCGGCATGGGCAACGTCGTGTTGCTGCGCTGACCCTCCCGACAAGGGTGCCGACCGACTGCGCTGCCGGTCTGCCAGGGCCGGAACAGCCGTTCTACCGGCCCGAGAGACCCGTGAAAGCCGTTTCGCGGGGTTTTCCAACGCATATTGAAGTGGGTTTTCGTCCAATAGTCGGTGGGCGCGACCCGAACCCGCCCCGCGGGTCGCGCCCTGTCGAAGTCGGGGCGCGTTCCCAGTCGACTGCTCGCTCCCGCCCGGTGGCATCATCGCACCGCGCCCCCTCGACGACGCCGTTCACGTGATCGCACGCACTCGACACCGACCCCGCTGACACGGCCCTCCTAACACACGCTCGGTGTCGACCGTTCTCGCGAACCGCCAGCGTATTACTCGCCTGGAAACTGTCAGTGACCAACTGCCGGCACTGTCGAGGGGGACCCGTGACAGACACCTCACACTGTGCGACCTGCGAGACGTATATCGAGTCCCGGGTCAGCGACCACCCGGGCGTGAGCGCCGTCGACGGCATCACCGACACCGCACGCGTCGCGCACGACTCCGAGATGCTCGCCAGCACCTCGGCACCGTACTCGCCGTCATAATCGGTGTCGTCCTGTTCGTCACGGGTGGCCCGATGCTGAAGGGTCATATGTCAGCGCCCGAACCCGGCAGCCGAACACGGACTAGTGGTCGCGGCCACGAGCGCGTACCCTCGCTGTCTTTGTCGGTGACTCGCCGCCGCGCGCCTACGGGTCGCCATCCAGCTGGCCGTCGCCGGACTTCTCAACCCGTTGTTTGTCGCGCTCGCGATAGGCGCGAGTAGCCTGCTCGTCGTCACGAACTCCTCGCGGTCACCGCTCGACTGAGCTCCGACCCGAAGACGGTCACCGCATCCTGGGGCAGACCGACGGTGACTGTCTCGCCCGGCACCGGCGGGTCGGCGGACACCTCGGCGAGCAACTGCTGGTCACCGACCTCGATGGTCACGTCGTACCGCCGCCCGATGTCGTCGACGCGGACCACCTCACCCTGGAGTGTGGGTATCTCGTCGTCAGCGAGGGTGACCGCCGCCGGCCGGACGTGACAGGTAACGGTCGCCCCCGCGTCGAGCGCGCCGGTCTGCCCGTCCAGCGGCAGTCGCTGTCCGCCGACCGCAACCGCCGGTGGTCGCTCCGCGAGGACGCGCCCGTCGAGACTGTTCGACCGGCCGAGAAACGACGCGACAAAGGGGGTCGGCGGTGACTGGTACAGCGCCCGCGGGTCCCCGGCCGCGGCGACCCGCCCATCGTTCATCACGACCAGGCTGTCGGCGAGCGCCATCGCGTCGGCCTGGTCGTGGGTGACGACGAGCGTGGTCACGCCGGTCTCGCGCTGAACCCGGGTAATCTCGGCGCGCAACTGCTCGCGGAGCGCGCGGTCCAGCGCCGACAGCGGTTCGTCGAGCACCAGCAGGTCGGGGTGCGGTGCCAGTGCCCGGGCGAGTTCGACCCTGCGCTGTTGCCCGCCGCTCAACTCCCCCGGGTACGCGTCCCGCCGGCTGTCGAGCGCCACCAGGTCGAGATACCGCTCGACCCGCCGCTCGCGCCGGTCTGCCCCGAGGTCTTGCGGGGCGAGCCCGTAGGCCACGTTCTCCCGGACAGTCATGTGGGGAAAGAGCGTAGACTGCTGGAACACGACGCCGACCCGGCGCGCCTCGGGTGGCCTGTCGGTGACGTCCTCGCCGCGCAGTCGGACCCGGCCGGCTGTCGGCCCGACGTGGCCGGCGACTGTCTGGACGAGTGTCGTCTTGCCACACCCGCTCGGGCCGAGCACCGCGACGAGGTCGCCGCTGTCGACCCCGAACGAGACGTCCTCGACAGCCCACTCCGACCCGTACCGGTGAGAGATACCGGCGAGTTCGAGCGTCACCGGGCACCTCCCGGGAGCCGACCCAGACGAACGAGCACCGCGAGGAGACCGAGCGTGACGGCGAGCAGGACGAGCGCGAGCGGCAGGACCGCGTCGATACCACCGCCGATAAACTCCACCCAGATACGGGTCGGAACCGTCCGGGGGTTGTACGCGACCATCATCGTCGCGCCGAACTCCCCGATGGCCCGGGCGAACGTCAGGACGACGCCCGCGAGAATCGCCCGCCGGGCGAGCGGGAGTGAGACGTGCCAGAACGTCGCCAGCGGGCCGTGCCCGAGCGACCGCGAGGTCTGCTCCAGTTGCTCGTCGACCGCCGCGAACCCGGCCCTGGCCGTGATGACGACGAAGGGTGCCGCGACGAACGTCTGTGCGAGCACGACGCCGACGAGACTGTCGGTCAGTGACAGGCCAACCGACTCGGCTGCAGCACCGACCGGGGTGAACCGACCGAACGCGGTGAGCAGCATCGTCCCGCCGACGAGCGGTGGGACGACCAGCGGGAGCACGACCAGCGCCTCGACGAGACGCTTGCCGGTGAACGACCCGCGGGCGAGGACGTACGCCAGCGGCACGCCGAACAGCGTCGCGACTGCCGTCGAGACCGGTGCCGTAAGCAGCGAGTTCCGGACCGCGGTCCGCGCCCCCGGGGCCGTGAGCCCCGACAGCAACTCCCCGGGACCCGCCCGACTGAAGAACGTGACAAAGGGAACCGCGAGGTAAACCAGTACGACCCCGCCGAGCAGTGCCGGCACGAGCAGGCCCGGGCCACCCGAGGACCGGCCTCGCGGGAACCGGTTACTCACACCGACACCCCCGCAGGTGGTGTCCCCCGGAGACGCGGGAGTCCCGGGGCGACTGTCAGCCCTGCCTCGACGAGCAGGTCGGGGCTGTCGACGAGAAACTCGACGAGTCGGCGTCCCAGCTCGTCGCTGTCTGCGTCCTCGAGTACTGTCGCACTGTAGACAACCGGACGCCCGCGTGCGGTGTAACCACCGTCGGTCGTGTACTCGGCCGTCGCGTAGTGGTCGGCCAGTTCCGGGGTCCCGAAACTGTACGTCTCCGGAAACTGCAGAAAGGGCACGCCACGGTCGACCGCCATGTTCCGGTAGACAACGCCCGCGAGGCGCGCACCGCTCTCGACACCCGCAAGCAGCTGTGGTTCCTCGGGTTCCGTGTAGACCAGTTCGAGCATCGTCTCGCGGAACCCGTCGAGCCCGTGTGCCCGGCCGGCCAGTTCGAACGCCTGCACCGCACGGTAGCCGAGCGGGTCCAGGTCCGGGTCGCTGATCGCGATGTCACCCCGGTCGGTGTCGGACACGGCCTCGTACCACGGCACGCCCCTGTCGAGTCGCCCGGCGAGGCTCGTTCCCCCGCGGTAGCCGAGTCCGAGGCTGTTGCTCGCGAACTCGGCGTCCCAGTCGGTGAACTCCCCGTAGAGCCGGTCCCGGAGCAGCGTGGCGTCCGCGCTCACCACGACGTCCGGCTGTTCTGTCCCGCTCGCGACCAGCCGCATGACTGCGTTCGACCCGTAGTACTCCCCGTGGACCGCGACGCCGGTTTCGCGCTCGAACGCCGGTCCGACGTACTCCTCGACGGTCCGCGCGAGACTGCCCGCCGACAGCAGTCGCACCGCGTCACCCCCGAGACAGCCAGCCACCCCGACGAGTCCGGCACCCGCGAGCGACGCCAGGTAGCCCCTGCGGGAGCGCCCGGCGCGTGGCGTGTCGGGTTGTTTCGAACTGGACACAACGCGTCGTTGTGTGCCGAGCGACATAACCGTTTTCACCATCCGGACGTAGACAGACGGGATGGACGAGGAAAACGAGTCCGAGGGGGGGTCACCCTCCACCACCGATGACGAGGGCGGGCCGTGGGCGGACAGTGACCTGTCGGCAACGTTTGAGGCGAGACTCCACAGTACCGGTGTGTCCTTCGAGAGTGGTGACAGCGCGTTGCTCCGGGCTATCGACGAGACGGGGTCGCTCAACGCGGCCGCCGACTCGCTCGGTCGCTCGTACTCCCACGCACACCGCCGACTGGCGACACTCGAGGCGGCGTTCGGCACGCTCGTCGACACACAGCGCGGCGGGTCGGGTGGCGGCGGCAGTCGACTGACCGAGCGCGCTTACCGGTTGCTGGCGACGTTCGAGCGACTCCGGACAGAGCTCTCCGGGGTCACCGAGGTCACCGAGACAGTCTTCGAGGGCCAGGTGGTCGACCGGACGGGACGGGTCGTCACCGTGGAGACGAGCGCCGGTCGACTCCACGCGGTCGCTGGGACCGACGCCACGGCGGTCTCGGTCACTGTCCGCGCGGACAGTGTCACACTCTCCGAGGACACCGACGCGCCGCCTGCGACGAGCGCACGGAACCGCCTGCACGGAACCGTCGCCGGGGTGGAAAAACGGGATGGGATCGCACGTGTTGCGGTGACTGTCGGCGCGGACCGCCCGCTGGCAGCGCTCCTGACCGCCGAGAGTCGCCGGCGACTCCGTCTGACGGCCGGCTCGCGGGTTCTCGCGTCGTTCAAGACCACGGCGACCCGGGCCACGCCACAGCCGGGTCCCGCAGACTCTCCCTGCGAGTAACGTGTTGTTCGATTCGATATCGCAGTATGTGATTTACCGGCGACGAGACTCGGTGACCCTGCTGTCCAGTGTGCTCCTGTACCGCCAGTTTGTGACGACAGGAGGTGGTCGTGACGGCCTCCATCTTACCTGTCTACGATACCGCGTCCGAGTCGACTCGCAGGGCACAGTCACCCGTGTTTCGAGTCCCCGTTCACCACGGCACCTCTCCGAGCGACCCCGGAGCACCCGGTCCGGTCTCCTCGCGGGGGTTCGGTCAGCCTGCCAGACTGTCTGTACCGTTCTGTGGTCGGGAGTCAACCTGTTCCGTCTTCGGTGTCGTTCTCAACCGAATCGTCGCTCTCAGAGTCGCCGGTCCAGGGTGACTCGTCCGACGACTGGTCGGACTCTCTGTCGTCATCGACGCCGTCCCCGCCGTCGGAGACATCGCCAAGCACGACACCCAGAATGCCGAGAGCGATGATGGACAGCGTGAGTGCACCGAGTACCGCCAGCACTCGCACCCGCGACATCGCTGTGCCCGGTCTCCCTGCTGTCATGTGTTCGTACACGTTATTCACTCGGAATAAAATACTTGTGATTGTATTTCTGAATAGTAGATTCGGCTGGGGACGGCACACATCTCTCCTCGGTAGTCTCCCGACCGGTGACGCCACCGGGTGTTCAGTGGGTCTCCGGACACAGGTGGAGAGTATAAATCACATACTGCGATATCGAATCGCGACGCGCTCGAGAGACCGGTGGAGGTCGCCCATCGTCGGTACGGGGAGTCGAAGGCGCGGGTGTTTTTATCCGGGGTCCCCAACAGAGAGAAACATGGGTCAGTCCGAACTGGGGAACTACGTCACGGACGACGAGCGGCCCGCCGAGGCGGAGGCGCAGGCAGTTGCGGGCGCAGACGAGGAGGCAGTCACCGGTGATCGGTTCTCGCCGGTCGACGAGACCGTCGAGGTGGCCGTGATGCAGGTCGACTACACCGTCGAGGGGCGCGGTGACGACGAGTACCCCGTTGTCCACATCTTCGGCCGCACGGCAGCAGGTGAGTTGGTCCACGCGCGGGTTCTCGAGTTCAGGCCGTACTTCTACGCGCCGGCCACCAGCGTGACCGAGGAACGACTCCGGCAGTACGACCGCATCACGGGGTGGGACCGCCAGGACATGGACGGGAACCCCTACGAGTCCATTCGCGGGGAGCAACTCGTGAAAATATACGGTCAGACACCCCGCGACGTGGGGCAGCTCCGCGACGACTTCGACCACTACGAGGCCGACATCCTGTTTCCGAACCGGTTGCTCATAGACAAGGACATCACGAGCGGGGTGCGCCTGCCGGTCCGCGAGGCGGAGACCGACGGCGACCGGCAGACGCTGCGGGTCCACCACGACGAACTCGAGGCCGTCGACGTGCAGGCGACACCGCGTGTCAACACGTTCGACATCGAGGTGGACGACCGCTCGGGGTTCCCCGAGGACGGCGAGGAGCCGATCATCTGCATCGCGAGCCACGACTCCCGGCGCGACGAGTACATCCTGTGGCTGTACGACCCGCCCGCGGGGGTCGACCCGCCGACAGGGATTCCCGGATACACGCCGATACAGTCCCGGCCGGATGCCGAAACCGAGACCGACGTCGATGCCACCCTCGACACCGACGTGCGGACCTTCGACACGGAGGCGGCGATGCTCGACGCGTTTGTCGCGTACATCGACGAGACCGACCCCGACGTCGCCTGTGGCTGGAACTTCACCGACTTCGACGCCCCGTACCTGCTGGACCGACTGGAGGTGCTGAACCCCGACACCGACCACAACCTCGATTACAACCGGCTCTCGCGGGTCTCCGAGGTCTGGCGCGACAACTGGCGCGGGCCGAACGTGAAAGGCCGGGTCATGTTCGACCTGCTGTACGCCTACCAGCGCACCAAGTTCACCGAACTGGAGTCGTACCGACTCGAAGATGTCGGCCAGCGCGAACTCGGCATCGGCAAGGAACGGTACGCCGGCGATATCGGTGACCTCTGGGAGGAGAACCCCGAGCGCCTGCTCGAGTACAACCTCCGGGACGTGGAACTCTGTGTCGAACTCGACCGGGAACAGGCCATCGTCGCCTTCTGGAACCAGGTCCGCCAGTTTGTCGGATGTAAACTCGAGGATGCGACGACGCCCGGCGACGCTGTCGACATGTACGTTTTGCACAAGCTGCACGACAAGTTCGCGCTCCCCTCGAAAGGCCAACAGGCCAGCGAGGACTACGAGGGCGGTGCCGTCTTCGACCCGATTACCGGTGTCCGCGAAAATGTTAGCGTTCTGGATCTAAAATGTTTCAGTGGGGATACAGAAATCCTCACACCGGGCGGTGCAACAGACATCACAGATATCGAAGTCGGGGATATCGTCTACACGCTAAATCCAGACACGCTGGAGTGTGAACCCAAACCAGTTGTTCAAACCCACGAGTACGACAACAGATTCGGTGAACTCCACCATCTCAGCGGAAACACACACGATTTCAAGGTGACAGAGAACCATCGGTTTCTCGTATCATCGACACGGGGGTGGGACAAACAGACACCGGACAACTTCGACTTTGTAGAGTATCGCAATATTACAGATGGGGAGCGATTCGCATTCCCCCAGCACAAGTCGATGAGTGGTCACTCTCCGTCGCGGTTCCGTTTTATCGACGAGGTAACGCAGGGGTATGTCGTCGTGTACTGCGAGGCTGATCTCCGCAGTTTCCGAAACCGGATGCCGGAATCGGTGACAGACAGCCTCGATCTCGTGCACGGTTCCTCTAACGCGATTGGGAGTCAGCGGAAGATCGGAAAGTACCTGATTCCAGTCTCTGTCTACAGAGAGAACCGCGCTGTAATTGACAAGTACGCTGATCATCTCTTTCTCAAGTACGACCGGCAGCACCGCGAGACACCACTCTCGTTCGAGATGGAGGACTGGCTGGAATTTCTTGGCTGGTTTGTCACCGAAGGCAGCACGTACTCCGACGGTGGCAGTCTGACCCTCCACCAGCAGGACACAGACAACCGGAACAGCATCTGCGCTCTGCTCGACCGGATGGAGCTACAGTACAGCACTGACGAGCGCGGTATCAACGTCTCGAACCAGTATCTCGTTGACTGGCTCGAGAGGAACTGTGGTGAGGGATACGCCGACAAGCGCCTGCCGGAGTGGATCTTCGATCTTGATGGGGAACTGCTGACGGTGCTACTTACGACGATGATTCGCGGTGACGGATGTCGTGCTGACTCGGGACTCGGGAAGTTCTGGACAAAAAGTGACCAGCTAAAAAACGATATTGTGGATATCGCAGTTCGATGTGGAGAGAAGCCAACGGTTTCAGAACAATCGGACGGGACATGGTACGTTTCAATCGGAAAGAGGGGTTCGTTCAAGAAAGCCACAAACGCCACAGTCGAAGAACACGACGGAAGCGTATACTGCGTTACTGCCGAGGATAACCACGTTGTGCTGGCGGGACGGAATGGGCACTTCCAGTGGATAGGACAATCTCTCTATCCAATGTGCATGGTGACGATCAACGCCTCGCCCGAGACGAAGGTCGACCCCGAAACCTACGACGGGGAGACGTACACGGCCCCGAACGACACTCACTTTCGGAAACAACCGGACGGGGCCATCCGGGAGATGGTCGACGAGCTGTTGACCGAGCGCGAGGAAAAAAAGCGCCTCCGAAACGACCACGACCCGGACAGCCCCGCCTACGAGCAGTACGACCGCCAGCAGCAGGCCGTCAAGGTGATTATGAACTGCTTCACACCGGATACAGAGGTGCTGACGCCGGAGGGGGTCAGGAGCATCCGCGACCTGGCAATCGGGGACGAGGTGTACTCGCTGGACCCGGATACGATGGAGATGGAGGTCAAACCGGTCGTCGACACACACGCCTACCCCGGGTACGACGGCGAACTGGTCGATATACAGGCCGCCGGCATCGACTTTCGCGTGACACCCAACCACCGGATGCTCGTCCGGAGCGCGGACACGACCGGTACCACCGAGGACACGTGGGACTTTGTGGAGGCCGGAGCGTTGCGCGACTCCTGTCAGTACGAACTGCCCCACGACTGGGGGTTCGAGCACGGTGACCCCGTCGAGAGGGTCGACCTCACGCGACTGCTCGATGGTGGGTACGAGGTGTGGGTCCGCCCCGCCGTGCCGGGACACACGTTCACCGCAGAGCTGGGGTGGGAACCGCCGACGAGACAGAGAAATGCCCCCGGAACCGAGGGATACGTGTTCACACCCGAGCAGTTCGAGCGACACCGGGCGTATATCGAGTCGGTGTGTGAGCAAAGTTATCTCTACAGCGAGGCAACCCGGACGTGGATTCCGCGGACATACGACGGCGACGACTTCTGCGAACTGCTGGCCTGGTACATCACCGAAGGGACCGTGGACACGTCGGAGTCGACGCAGTTCGGAGCGAACGTCCGCGGGTCGGCGACCACTGTCGAGATTGCCCGAACGGCCGCGGTACCCGACGGCGGCGAGAGCGAGCACACCCGCATCGGCCAACTGCTCGACCGGATGGGGCTCGATTATTCCGCCGACGGACGCGGCTACCGGTTCACGTCGCAACTGCTCGGCGAGTATCTCCGAGATGCCTGTGGCGGGCCGAGCCACGAGCGGCGGATTCCGAACGTCGTCTTCGACGCGAGCGAGGCACAGAAGCGGACGGTTCTCGACACGCTCGTCGCCGGAGACGGCGACCGCCAGTCGAACTCGTGGCGACTCACCACGCCGAGCAAACGCCTGCGTGACGACGTGTTGCGCCTCTGTACCCAGCTCGGTCTGACCCCGAACTACAGCCGCGACGGCGAGTCCTGGCGCGTCTCCTGTACAGAGACCGGCGCAGACTCGTTCCGGATGCACCGGAGCGGTTCACGGAGTACAGCCGACGACGGCGTCTACTGCGTGACAGTCGAGGATAACCACACACTGGTCGCCGGCAGGAACGGCACGTTCCAGGCGGTCGGTCAGTCCCTCTACGGCGTTCTCGGCTGGGACCGGTTCCGCCTGTACGACCGGGAGATGGGTGCAGCGGTGACCGCAACCGGTCGGGAGGTTATCGAGTTCACGGAGCAGGTTACGAACAAACTTGACAAAGAAGTTATTTATGGAGATACCGATAGTATCATGGTAAGTATGGGTTCGGATACAGAGAAAAAAGGGGCAATCGAGCGCTCGTTCGAGATCGAGGAGCGGATCAACGACTCCTACGACGAGTTTGCGAGAGAGCAACTCGACGCCGCGGAGCACCGTTTCCAGATCGAGTTCGAGAAGCTCTACCGGCGCTTCTTCCAGGCCGGTAAAAAGAAGCGCTACGCCGGGCACATCGTCTGGAAGGAGGGCAAAGATGTCGACGACATCGACATCACGGGGTTCGAGTACCAGCGCTCCGATATCGCACCCATCACGAAGGAGGTCCAGCTGGAGGTCATCGAGATGATTGTCACCGGCACGGACATCGCGGATGTAAAGGAGTACGTCACGGGTATTATCGACGGGTTCCAGACCGGCGACGTCGACGTAGAGGAGATCGGCATCCCCGGTGGTATCGGCAAGCGGCTCGACAACTACGACACGGACACCGCGCAGGTGCGTGGTGCGAAGTACGCAAACCGGGTGCTGGGGACGAACTTCCAGCGCGGCTCCAAACCGAAGCGGCTGTACCTCGACCGGGTCCACGCCGGGTTCTTTCGCCGCGTCGAGGCGGAGAACCCCGAACTGACCGACGACCCGGTCTATCAGGAGTTCAAGCGCGACCCGGACGTCATCTGTTTCGAGTACGCGGACCAGCTCCCCGAGGAGTTCGAGGTGGACTGGGAGAAGATGCTGGACAAGACACTGAAGGGACCGATCGCCCGCATCCTCGAGGGGCTGGATGTCTCCTGGGACGAGGTGAAGTCGGGCCAGGAGCAGACCGGTCTGGGCGAGTTCATGTGACCCGCGGCCAGTGACCGGGGAAGATGCTCGAAACGGTGTCCGAAACTGACACCACACTCCCGGTCGGGACTGGTGACCGGTGCGCGTCGAGCAGTTGCGCGACCCGGCGGTGGGCGAACAGGCAACTCAGCACTGGGACGGAATCCGATTCGAGCGGGTCGGCTGAGTCTGTCTGATAGGGTCGTGCGTGAGTCTTTACGGCCAACCTCTCGCAAACCACGTGTCTCTGCTATTCTACCCCCGATATTTCGATGGCGTACCGAAAATAACCACGTACGACCGTATCAGTCACTCGCCCGCCGGTCGGCACGCGACGGCGGCGGCACGCGCTGTTCGCGACTGGGTATCTCGGGGCGGAGACACCGGTCCGCTTCCGCGTTGACGTGGGCGTACTCGTCGGGCGTGTTGGCGAGTGGGTGTGCTGGGTTACGGCCACTCTTGATGCGGGCGGCGCGCACCTCACCGAAATCGCGCAATCGCGTGACGATACCGCGCCAGTGTAGGTCGGTCCGGCGCGGGATAGAGACCCGATGGTGGTCGTCGAAACGGCCCTCGCGGGCGGCGAGCACCGACGCGTTCACGTTCGCGGCGAGGTCGTCGTGGTCGATGAGTACCCCAACCCGGGCCTCCGGTGGCGACCGGTTGGCGAGCACGTCGAGACCGAGATGGAGTGCCCGGTACTCGGCTGCGTTGTTGTCCGGGGCGTCGTTCGGAACTGACAGTCGGGCTACCCGGACCCCGTCGCGTGTCTCGATGACAGCGCCCAACCCACCACCCGACTCCCTGAACGAGCCGTCTGTCGCCAGATAAAAGTCCCGGTGGTGTGTCCGGGGCGGATGCGCGATGTGTGGCGTCGGTGCTTCGTCGAACAGATCACGGAGCGACGGCCGGCCATATGCGGCCATACCACCTGTTAGGACCCCGGTTTTTTAAATCAATTGGCGGACGAACACCCCCCTGCAGAACGCTCAACCTGTGTGCGCGCTCGTTCTGTTGTGTACACCGGTATTGCTCGTGATAACGGGTCCCGAAGGTTTATTCACGTAGCGAAAGAGCAGTATACATGGTGACGCGGCTGGAGACGGGGATCGAGGTGTTGGACCGGAAACTCGAGGGTGGGATTCCGGCCGGCAGCATCGTCGTTCTCTCGGCGGAACCGGCGAGTCAGGCCGAGCTGTTCCTGTACGAACTCACGGCGACGAGAGGGACACTGTGGCTGTCGCTCAACCGGAGCGCCGAGGCAGTCACCGAGAGCATCGAGAACACGCCAACAGAGACGGGTGAGCCGACGGTCCGGCACATCTCCGGTGAAGCGCCCCTCGACAACGCCGGCAAGCTGGTCAGTGCGCTCCCGGAGACGTCGAATCTCATCCTCGACCCCGTCGACGTGCTGGAGTCACAGGAGCCACCCTCCCGGTTCCGTAGTTTCATGAACGACCTCCAGAACCACATCTTCAACACCCGGAGTCTCGCCATCCTGCACTGTCTGGACGGCCGGAGCGTGCCACCCGTGCGGGACACAACCGAGCACTTTGCCGACGTTGTCTTCCACCTCGACACGAGCCTCTCGGGTGACGAGGTGGAAAACAGGCTCTCGGTCCCGAAGTTCCGCGGCGGAAGTGCGCCGGTCGAGACCATCAAACTGGACCTCGTCAGAGAGGTCGACGTCGACACCACCCGCGATATCGCCTGACACCTCCGGTTCGAGCAGTTCGGGCGCGTTCTCCGGTCGACGGTCAGTTTCTTTTGGGAGCGCTCGCAAGCCGACACGTGAAACGAGTCAGATTTCGTGACCCCGCCGGTGCGGTCAGGACCGGTGAGTGGGTAGAGACAGACGGCACACCCGCCGGAACGGACACCGCCGGAACAGGCGGTCGGATTCGGTTCGGCGAGCGAACGTACGCGCCGGCGGACGTGACAGTCCTCCCGCCCTGCGAGCCCTCGAAACTGGTCTGTGTCGGGCGCAACTACGCGGCCCACGCAGACGAGATGGACAGCGACGTGCCCGACCGGCCACTGCTGTTCCTGAAACCGCCCAACACCGTCGCCAGCCACGGCAGCGACGTGCGCCTCCCGGACGCTGAGCGTGTTGACTACGAGGCGGAACTCGCTGTCGTGGTCGGTGAGCAGTGCCGGAACGTCGACCCGTCGGCCGCGATGGACGTGGTGGCTGGCTACACCTGTCTGGTCGACCTGTCGAACCGTGACGACCAGCGCGCCGAGCAAAACTGGGTGCGCGGCAAGGCCTTCGACGGTGCCGCGCCGCTGGGACCGGTGCTCGCCACGCCCGACCACGTTCCGCCGGACGCCCGTGTCGAACTCCGGGTGGACGGCGAGCGCCGCCAGTCGGCCTCCCGCGCACAGCTCATCTTCTCGGTGCCCGACCTGATCGCCGAGATTACGGCGTACCTGACACTCGAACCGGGTGACGTCATCGCGACGGGGACACCCGACGGGGTCGGTCCGCTCGCGGACGGGAACGAGGTCGATGTTCGTATCGAGGGTGTCGGGAGACTCTCACACACCGTCTCGAAACCGTGGTAACTCACCGGCCGGTGTCGTACTTGTAGGTGGCGTCGTCGGGGTCGATACCGAAATCCTCGGGGTTCTCCGGCGGTTCCTCGTCGTCGTCTACGTACGCGCTTTTGAATGCCTCGCGCAGGCGCGGTGGCATCCGGAAGCGGTCGGTTTCGATGCGCATCGGAACGGCACCAGGGTCGAGCGAGTCCTGTTTCTCGCGCAGTCGGTTTTCGAGAACGTCTGGAAGTCGCGCAGACCGTGTCCGGTCGAAACCGAACTGTTCGAGATAGCCGGACTCGCTCGTCAGCGCGTAGGCGGTGTCGAACCCTTTGTCCCGGGCCGTCGTGACCAGTCGCTCGACGATGTGGGCGCCGACCCCCTGCCCGCGCCACCCGTCGAGCACACCGATACTGGTCAGTTCACAGACCTCGTCGTTGTCGGTCCTGTGGACACGGATGCGGCCGAACCCGGCACGGGTGCCGCTCTGCTCGTCCATCCCAATCACGTAGTCCCGGGACCGAAACGCTGTCTCGTCTAACTCCATCGCCTCGATATGGTCGAGCAACCAGACCTCGTCGCGGTTTCTCGCATCCCGGACGTACATACACGGTAGTACCATCCGCCGGTCAAAAGCGTTTGCGGGTCTCTGCCCCCGACCGATACTGTCGCCCGAAATCAACTGAAAACCCCGACAAAGTTGAACCGATAAGCGAATCTTTTTTACTGCCCTCAAAGAAACACAGAGCATGGTCGACAAAGACGACCTGCGACAGCAGTTCGTAGAGGCGTTCGAAGGTGCAGACTACCCGGTCAACAGTCCGATGGACCTCGTGCCGGCGCTCCCGAACGGCCCGGCAACAACCTTCGAGTCGGGTGACTTCTCGATGACCGCGATGGAGCTGAACAGTCAGATCTCTAGCAGTGACGCGGAGTTCCCCTACGAGAGTGTCGACGACCTCGTCAACGAGCTGATGGACGGGCTCGAGGACGAGGGCCTCATCTGAGAACCTGCCCGACCGGCCGCGCGTTTTTTAGCTCGATAACTCCTCGGGAGCACCGCGAGGACAAGATACTTGTGGGAAAACAAAGTACAGTTGCACAGAGCCCTGTGGTGTAGCGGCCAATCATAGCGGCCTTTGGACGTGTGCGGTCGACCCGCCCGCGGAAGTCAGCCGCTGACGCTGGTTCGAATCCAGCCGGGGCTACTCTGTTGTTGGACTCGTGAGTGCTGTCGCGCTTGGATTCGAACCAGGGAACGCAGTGACCGTGGTTCGAATCCAGCCGGGGCTACTCTGTTGTTAGACTCGTGAGTGCTGTCGC
>CAYZGA010000035.1:0-3806 GCA_964477945.1 uncultured Halobacteriales archaeon | reverse complement strand
CGTGGTTCGAATCCAGCCGGGGCTACTCTGTTGTTAGACTCGTGAGTGCTGTCGCACTTGGATTCGAACCAGGGAACGCAGTGACCGTGGTTCGAATCCAGCCGGGGCTGCTCTGTACTCGGTCGGTCCACTCTCGAAGGCGACTTAGCCGACGCGACAGTTCGCCGTCGGCGTCAGAGAACTTGCGGTCCCGCGAGTAGTTGATTGCTCGGGGAATAAAACCGTTTACCACCTACTCGGTCCGGGGGCCAAGTTAGCCCGCCGTTCTCGTCGGTGTAGCGAACTCGCGTCGCAACAGTCGCGGGAGTCAGACCTCGTCGTCGAGCAGGTCGAACTCTTCGAGGTACTCGCGGCGCTCGTCCTCGGTGAGTTCGTGGAACTGCTCGCTCTCGACGTCGATGGTGGCGACCCCGATACCCTGTGGTTCGAGTCCGTCCTCGTGGACGGAGGCGAGTGCCTCCATCGCCAGCCCGACACCGCCGTCGAGATCCATCTCTGACCTGTAGTTCTCCTCGAGGTACTCGCGGATGTCGTTGCGGTCGGCCCCGATGGCGAGCGCCTTCCACTCGTACGGTGTCCCGGAGGGGTCGGTCTCGTAGAGTTTGGGTTCGCCGTTCGCGATGCCGGCGATGATGAGCGCGACCCCGAACGGTCGTGCGCCCCCGACCTGCGTGTACTGCTGGATGTAGTCGGTGACCTCCTTGGTGAGTGTCTCGACGGCGATGGGCTCGCCGTAGCGAAGTTGATTTACCTGTCCGCGCTCGCGCGCGAAGTCGATGAGCTGTCGGGCGTCGGCAACGTGGCCGGCGCTGGCGATGCCGATGTGGTCGTCGGCCTTGTGAATCTTCTCGACACTGTCGCGCTCCATCAGCGGCGAGCGGATGCGCTTGTCCACGACAATGACGACACCGTCCTCTGTTCGAACGCCGATACTTGCTGTTCCCCGCTTGACCGCTTCGCGGGCATACTCGACCTGGTAGAGACGTCCGTCCGGGGAGAAGATGGTGATCCCACGGTCGTACGCCTGCTGTTGATTCTGGCCCTGCATGGTTACTCTGTTTCGAGCGCCGTCGCGCCGACGACCCTGTCTGCGACCCGGATGTCCACGCGCTCGCCGCGAACGACAGCGGGCCGGTCGGCATCCTCGAACACGACGTCTCTCTCTTTGTAATGTACCCGTCGGCCACCCATATACTTTTCCTCACAGGCACGGACCGTCCCGCTGGTGCCGCGCACGGACAGTCCCACCGAGTCGCCCCCCACCCGGTCGACACAGGCAAGCACCGCACGGGCCCGGTCCACCTCGCCTCGCCGCACCCGTACAACCGCCTCAGCCGCGCCGGTTGTCGCCCGGAACCGCAACACCGACAGGTCGAGCGCCGCGCTTCCGGGGTCACCCAAGAGGTTCTGTGCGCTGTACCAGACCGACCGCTGGAACTGCTCCCTGTCGAGTGTCGCCGACGGCCACGTCTCGACTGCGACTGCCAGATACCGCCACCGCGGCTGGAGATGCTTTGGCAGGTGTTTCACGCTCCCTGTTCGATGCCGGCCCGAATAAGACTGGTGCCGGTCTCTTTTATCCGCCGTTATCACTATTGATAAAAATACGGTCCACGACATATATGTACACCTAACCTCCATGGTTTATAATGCAGGGTTGGGCCCCTGGTGGACCGCACTGTGGTGGCGTGGCACCCGACACGTGTCCGTTGTTTTTGTGTCTTCGATTCTGTCCGCCGTCAGGTGGTTAGCCGTCGACCAGCAGGGACCGACAGAGCGCGTCGGGGCCACGGTCACGGCGGAGGCGACGCTGCCGGGCCGCACCACCCTCCGCGTCGAGCAGCGTCTGCAGGCCGCTGACACCGAGTCGGTCGGTCTCGCGTCCGACGAGTTCGGTGATGGTGTACGTCTCCCGGTGGTCGGGGCCGAGCAGGGTCGCGTCACGGCCGTACCGGAGCGCACGCCACTTGTTCGCGTCCAGCAGTTCGCGCCGGTACTCGCTGGCCGGTTCGCCGTCCTCGTAGCGCGCACAGAGGTCGCCCACCAGCGCGTGCACGTACTCGACGACGGCGAGCACACGCTCGGGGTTGGCGTGTGCGTCGGGTGTGCGCACCTCGACGGTGCCGTGCCCGGAGTGAGGTCGCACGTCGTACCAGAGTTCGCCGCGGTCACGAATCGACCCGGTGTCGAGCATCGTCTCGGCAAAGCGGTCGAACGTCTCGTAGGAGTCGAACGCGGTGGGCATCCCCGTGTTCGGGAGCCCCTCGAATATCTTCGCCCGTGCGGACGCCAGTCCGGTGTCGAACCCGTTCCAGTACGGCGAGTTGGCCGTCAGGGCGAGCACCAGCGGCAGGTACCAGCGGACTTTGTTTGCCACCCAGACGGCTTTGTCGGCGTCGTCCACGCCGACGTGGACGTGCAGCCCTGCCGTCGTGTTGCGGTGCTGTGGGTACTGGATGCGGTCGAGCTGTGACCGGTACCGGGGTTTCTCGGCGTGTTCGAGTTCGCGCCACCGCGCCGTCGGATGCAGTCCGGCCGCCGCGATACCGTACCCGTGGTCGGCGGCGTGTTCGACGAGCGCACGGCGGACCGCGAGCAGCGTCTCACGGGCGGCGTCAGGTTCCTCGATGACCGGGGTCTGTGTCTCCAGCACACACTTGAACAGTTCGTGGTCGAGTCGCCCGTCGAGCTGGTCCGGCGGGTCGGCACCGTACACCAGGGTATCCGTTCCTGCTGTCGGGCGGGCCTCGTTGTCCACGATAAAAAACTCCTCCTCGATGCCGAGCGTTCCCTGCCGGTCGAACTGTTCCGGGTCGCCACGCTCCATCTGCCGCCGAGTTGGTCGTGGGCGGGTTAAAACATTCCGTGTGCGTGTCCCACGGGGGTACGTCCGCGGGGTATCACGCGTCCCCGGTTCTGTGTGTGTCCTGCGGGGACACGCCCACCGACTGTTACGCGTCCTCGGGTGGCGCTATCGTGTCCTCGAACCGGCCGTAGATGCCGAAGATGTCGTCGTACCCGCGTTCGCTCGCGAGAATCGGAACTATTCCGTCCTCGTCGACGCGGTGGGTGTACACGTCGTCACTGGCGAACACCTCGCCTTTCGGTATCTCCTCGAAGTTCGAGTAGTGGACGTGCGGTTCACCGCCACCTTTCGGCACCTCCTCGTAGCCACGGACGACCCGTGTCTCGGTGAAGACCGGCTCCCTGTCGGTCACGAGACCGTGGGCGCGGAGAAACGCCATGCTCGCGTCGTGACCGAACGCGACGGCGTCCTCGCTCCACTGCCGGCCGAGTTCGACCGAGACGGTGTGTGGCATCACCGAGTCCAGTGTGGTCCCCCGCAGGTCCCCCGAGTCGACGACGTACTCGACGGGCAGACCGGTGACCGTCCGCCGGACCGAGTCGGTCAACTCGCTGAATATCGCGAACGGCGGCGGCGCGCTGTGTGAGGTGTGCAGGGCCAGCACCGCGTCCGCCCCGTCGAGAACTGCACGCACCCGTGTCGCCAGCACGTCCTCGTAGTTATCACTCCGGGCGTTACCGGGAAACGACCTGTTCAGGTCCGTCTCGGTGTACCGTCCGCCGGCCGCGAGCGCACGCTCGTTCGCAACGAGGAGCTGAGCGGTCCCGGTGTCCTCAATCTCGAGCGTGTGAGCGAGTCGCTCGACGACCTCCTTTCCCGCTGGCTCGTCGCCGTGGATGCCGCCGACGATTGCGACGCGTGGTCTTCCGTACCCACGCTCGACCAACTTCATAATACCATTACGACCAGGACCCATTATACCGTAATCGGTTCGTGCCCG
>CAYZGA010000034.1:12474-20266 GCA_964477945.1 uncultured Halobacteriales archaeon | reverse complement strand
TCAGTCCCAGAACGACCGGGTCCGGGCGTACTCGCGCTCGCGCGAGAGGATGTCGCGGTAGAACTCCGTCTCGTCCTCGCGGAGTTTGTTGATGATGCGAGCGGCGTTCTGCGGGCCGACCCCGCGGGCCGCGAGGGCGACGACGGCCTGTTTCCCGTGGCTCTGGACGAGACCCGCCGCCCGGTAGGCCCGCTGTGTGCGCCGTTCCTGTTCCTCGTCTCTGCTCTTCGACCGGACCGCGGCGACGCTCTCCTCGTCCCACGGGTTGAGTGCGGCGACCCGTGTGGACTCACACGCGGGACACTGTGGCTGGTCGGAGACGTGTTTGACCTGGGTCGTTCGCTCCCAGTCCTGACAGTGCAGACAGAACAGGATGACACGGTCGTTCTGGAGGCGCTCTTTCACCGTGCTGATGACGCTCGCGTCGGCGTTCTCGGGCGTGAGCAGTTCCTGACCGGCACTGCGGCCACCGGTCCCGACGGGGGTGTGCTCGCGGACCACCTCGACTGCGAGGTCACCGCTCTGGATCGCCGCGAGCACATCGCCCGCGCTCTCGACTGCGAGTTCCTCGTGGCGCAGTTCCCGGAGCGCCTCGTCGTAGATTGGGGTTCCCTCGAGCGCGTCGAGCAGGCGACCCCGACCGAACCGGTTCGAGCCACGCCAGGGCTTGAGCGCACCGAAGGTGGTAGCGACCTGTGCGAGTTTGAACTTGAGCGCGTCGGCGTTCCTGAGACTGCGCTCGACCAGCCCCCAGACGTGTGCCGGGTCGGTCTCCTCCAGCACGGCGACGGCATCGCTCGCCCGGACCCCGCGAGGCACGTCGAGTTCGATGCGGTACGGGTCGACCTCCATACCGACGGTCGAGCCCGCCTGCTGGCCGAGCAGCGCCGACAGCAGTCGACCGAGTGTCTCGTTTGTCTTGTGGCCCAGGCAGGCGTTGACGACGACCGACCCGCCGCCGGACTCGACGACGACCGTCTCGTCGGTCGGAATCCGGTGTTCCTCGTCGACGTGCTCGGCGACCTGTTCGAGTCCCGCGAGCGCCGTCTCGGCGTCGACCCCGTACCGGCCACAGCAGTCACGCGCCACCGCGGCGGGTGTCCCGCCGGTGTCGAGTTGCCGCCCCGCGACCCGGCGCAACGCCCCCACGTCGGCCGCCACCTCGCGGGCGACCGGTATCTCCTGCCCGGTCCAAGATGGCACCTCGCCGGCGGGGTCCTCAATCGGTGAGACTGTCACCGTCTCCTCGTCCTCGTCGATCTCGGTGATGCGCCACATCTCGCCGCGCTGGACGAACACCTCGCCCGGAGCCGCGAAGTTGACCACGAACCGTTCGTCGAGTGTCCCGACACGACTGCCGCTCGCGACATCCTCCACGTCGTAGGTCGACTCGTCGGGTATCATCGAGAGGTTGCGGTAGAAGTACTGCCAGGTGCCGCCGCGTTTCTCCAGGCGGTCGTGCTCCTCGTCGAGCCAGACGATACGGTTCTCGGCCAGTTCGGTGACCACCTGCTTGAACGTCTCCCGGTCGAGGTCCTGGAACGGGTACGCGCGGGTGACGAGTTCGTAGGCCCGCATCGCGCGAATCTCGCCGCGCTCCATTACCAACCCCGCAATCTGGTTGGCGACGGTGTCGAGACTGCCGTGGTGGATCTCCGCGGGTTCGACCGCCCCCTCGCGGGACCGCCGCGCGACCACCATCGATTCGAGCACGTCGTCGGGGTGACTCGCCACGATGGTCCCCGAGGAGGTGTCACCCTCGCGGTGTCCCGCCCGACCGACCCGCTGGAGCAGTCGGGCAACCTGCCGGGGGCTGTTGTACTGGACGACGTGGTCGACGTGGCCCACGTCGATACCCAGTTCCATCGACGAGGTACACAGCAACGCGTCGAGCTCGCCCGATTTGAACCGGGACTCGACATCGACACGCGAGTCCCGCGCCAGCGAACCGTGGTGGATACCCACGTCGGTGCCGTACTCTTTCAGTCGGGAGCCCAGCGCCTCGGCGGTCTGTCGCGTGTTGACAAACACCAGTGTCGCCTCGTTGGCGGCGATTACCTCGTCGATGGCGCGAACGTGGCTGGCCACCTCGGTGTCGGTGACCAGTTCCCGGGCGAGTTGCTCGTCGGCCGCTGTCACGTCCGGACAGCGCACGTCGACATCCAGCGCGGCCCCCACCGGCACCTCCGCGACCGAGTACTCACGGTGACCGGTCAGCAGGGCCGCAATCTCGTCCGGGTCTCGGACCGTCGCCGAGAGGCCGATACGCTGGCAGGGGCCCGCGAGCGCCCGCAGTCGCTCCATCGCGATTGCCAGCTGTGCACCCCGTTTCGAGACGGCGAGCTCGTGAATCTCGTCGACGACGACGTGGTCGACATCGGAGAGTGCCGTCCGGAGTTTACTGCCGGTGAACATCGCCTGCAGCGTCTCGGGTGTCGTCACGAGCACGTCCGGCGGGTCGTCGGCCTGCTTCTGTCGCTGGTAGTCGGTGGTGTCGCCGTGGCGCACGTCGATATCGAGGTCCAGTGTCTGCCCCCACCACTCCAGGCGCTCGCGCATGTCCCGGTTGAGCGCGCGCAGCGGCGTGACGTACAGCGCACCGATACCGTGGCGCTCGGTGCCGACGAGCGAGTCGAACACCGGCAGCATCGCCGTCTCGGTCTTGCCGCTCCCGGTCGGCGCGACCACGAGGACGTTCCTGCCGGCGGCCAGCGCCGGGAGCGCACGGCGCTGTGGCTCGGTCGGTGTCTCGAACCCCCGCTCCGAGAGCGCATCGCGCACCTCGTCACCGAGGGTCGTGAACGCCGCGACACCCCCCGCGAGTTCGCTATCGCTCATCTACCACGTGTAGGGGATTCGGTCGATTAAACGCGTCGGAGCGGTTGCGGCGTATCTGTCGGTGGCACCGCGTGCCGGTCACAGCCGCGGCGGTGGACAGCGTGATATCCGCCCCGGACCACCAACGGCACCGGGGGTCACACTGTCGGCTGTAACTTCGTGGAACGGGCACCCCGGGGTGCCCAACTGTGGTACGGGCTTACAGCCGACAGTATCAGCGAGTGTCGCTCTCGCCCCGGTAGCCGTCGGCAAACTGCCCGGCAGACCGGAGCACGACCGCCAGCACGGCGAGGGCCAGCAACGCACCGAGGGCCGCTACCCAACTGCTCTCGGCCCCCAGCACCGCGGACAGACCGAACCGCGTCACGCCCGCGAGAACAGCGAGCACACACAGACTCAGGAGCGCGTGGCGGGCGAGGACCGCCAGCCGTGACCCCCGGTGGAGTGCCTCGACACCGTGCAGTCGGAGTGCTGTCGTCTCGTAGGCGGCCTGGAGTCCGGCCAGCACAGCGAGCAGAGCGAGCGACAAGAACACCGGAGCGGTCGCCGTGCCGGTTGTCTCGATGGCCTCCGCGACACCGAACACCGCGAGCAGTTCCCCGAACAGCGTCCCCGTGAGCACCATCACCGGCAACCCGACGAGGACCACTGCCCCGGCGAACACCGCGGCGGCGACCGGCAGTGACTGGTGTGTCTCTGTCACGTGTGGGTTGTTGCGACCAGTAGGAAAAAAAATTGTTCCCGCACACCCGCCCGATACCAGTCCGAGACTGGACAGACACCGTGACCCGCGCCCCGTCTCCCGCGGGTCACGACGGCGGGCAGACAGGCCCGCCGCGGTCCACAACGGGTATTCGCGTCCGTCGCATCCGGTCGAGTATGAGCGAGACGGGCGGGACGTACACGCTCGTTGTCGGACTCGACGGGACAGTGACCATCGAGGTGGGCGCACTCGGCGAGCGGGTGTTCAGCGAGGCCTGGTACGGGTACGTCGGGAGCGCACGCGGTCCGGGCGGATTCAGCCGCGTCGAGCGCCACCGCGAACTCGCGGCCGGCGAGCGCGAGACCCGTCACTGGCACGTCGACTACCTGCTCGGCCACCCGGCAGCGTCGGTTGCGGGTGTCGTCCGGACCGCGGGCGTCGACGGCGAGTGTACCGTCGCCCGGGCCGTCGGTGGCGAGCGCGTGCCCGGTTTCGGCTGCTCGGACTGTGGCTGTGACTCGCATCTGGTCTACCGGGGCTCGCGGGAGGCGCTGTGCACGTCGGTCGAGCGGGCACACCGCGACCTCGACGGCGAGACCACACGACTGCCGGAGATGCGGTGAACAGTGCATCGAGGTCCGGCGGATGGAGTGTCGAATAAAAGAAGGACTGCCCCAACGGATCCGGTGGGTCCGGGTGAGCGGGCCTCAGTGAGTAACAGGTTCGATACTGTCGCGTCGAATACGAGCGGGTGAAGTCTGTGCATCTCCTCAGGAACGCCCGGTGTTGGTCCACTTTGTTTGTCATAGTCGGCTTGAGCTGTGTGTCCCCATTCGAGTGCCACGTTCACATATCAACGGAACAGCCATTCTCGCCACTCGCCCTGCAACCGCCCAGACAATACCCTCCAGGCGGTCAGGGCGACTACCGTTTCCTGTGCTGGATTGAATGTGTAAAAAGTCCGAGTGCTTCGGGGCCTGCTCCCAGAGAGGTGATACCACTCAGCCCGCCGCCTGCAGAACAATCCGAGCGGTGCTCGCCGACAGTTCTCGACACTCGTGTCAGACGGATTCGTCACGGAACCGTTCGATGAGATGCTGGAACCCCTCCCTGTGTTCGAACACGTCGTAGTCGTCGTCTGCGCCGACGAGAAGTGTGACCGTCTGGTCGGTGTCGGAGTCAAGCTGTTTGGCGGCAGCGAGGGCATAGGCATCGCCGAGAGCGGGACTGTATCTCGCTTTCAACTCCGACGCAACATCCCAGAGCTCGTCGATGTGATACTCTGTCATCCCCATCCGTCTGAGATTGTCGATGTGGGTGTCAGCCGCTTCGAGAGATGCGTTGCGAGCGGCGACGTAGCGAAACTCTGTGAGGGTGATCGTGGGCATGTACCCGTCGATATCCCCATCGTACACCCGGTCGAGCCAGTGTTCGACCGTGCCTGCCCCCTGCTCGCCGAACGCAAAGGCAAGCAGGGGTTCGGCGTCGAAGATGACCGTCATTCCTCCTGACCGGACACCCCGTACCGTTCGTCGATGTGCTCCGTATCCTGCTCTCGGTTTTCACGGAGGAGCTCTGTCGCCGGTTTCTCGTCGTCCTCGGATGCAAGTGCTCCGCGAAGCTCTGACGGGCGCTTGACCGGTCGAATCACAATCTCCCCGTCCTCGTTCTCGACGAACCGGACACGACCCGGCGTGTCGATCTGAAGCTTCTCACGGAACTCCTTTGGAATCGTCGCTTGCCCTTTGCTTGTGACGGTGACGGTTGTTGTGTTTTCGGTCTCACTCATATGTAGTGGGTACGCGATAGTAATACTTCAATTTTTGTAATACCCACCAGAGTACTATCACGTTCTGTGGTGAGAGAGTGTATTGGACACTGTGTCCGAGCGGAAGTCCTGAACGGATGTCCGGTGTGTCTTGCGTGCTCTCGTGTCGCCTCGCCGAACTCGTCTCACTGTCGCCGGTCGCTCGCGGCGTCAACCGTGGTCATGCTACTGTCGCATCAATTCTCTGCTGTTCGATGGTCGCACCGAACTCGATGGTTGACGACGGGTCAGATCGGTCGCCGGACAACTGTCTCGACGGCGAGACGACACGGACCGGGTGACCGCTGTCTGTGTCTGCAGGCCCCTCCCGGACCGCTTATTTCTCCAGCGTCCAAACAAACTGCATGGTTACCGTCGAGACAGGTGCACGCCTACATTTCGGGTTTCAGAACCTCTCGCTCGCACATCCACGGCTCTACGGCGGTGTCGGTGTCGGTCTGCGCAAGCCGCGGCTGGTCGTCGAGGCGGAGCGGGCAACGGGAGTCGAGTGCGACGACGGGACCGTCGAACCGTACCTCGCAGCGGTTGTCGAGGCGCTCGGCGTCGAGGGCGCACGGGTAATCGTCCGGGAGCGGTTCCCGCGCCACGCCGGGCTCGGCAGCGGCACGCAACTCGCGCTCGCCTGTCTGACCGCCGTCGCCCGCGCCTACGACCGGGACGTGGCGGTCCGCGAGTACGCGGCACGGCTGGGCCGGGGCGGTCGGAGCGGCGTCGGTGTCGCCACCTTCGAGCGGGGCGGGTTCGTCGTCGACGCGGGCCACCCGACCGAGCGGTTCACCGACGACCCGTCCCGACCGGAGACGCGGGCGGTCCCGCCGGTGCTGGGCCGGTGGGGGCTCCCCGGTGACTGGCGGTTCGTGCTCGTGATACCCGACGCCGAGCGGGGACCGAGCGGCGAGGGCGAGGACAGCAGGATGCGGACGGTGGTAGAGGGGGCCGACCCGGGGATTGCCGACGAGATTGCGACACTGCTGACCCGTCGGCTCCTCCCCGCTGTCGTCGAGGGAAAGCCCGGGCAGTTCGGCCGGGCGGTGGCACGCCTCGGGCGACTCAACGGGACGTGGTACACCGACGAGCAGGGCGGCGTCTACCGGCCACCGGCCGACGACCTGGTCGCGGCGCTCACCGACAGCGACAGCGTCACGGGCGCGGGCCAGTCGTCGTGGGGACCGACCGTCTACGGTGTCACGGACACCGCCCGGGTCGAGGAGGCCGTCGCGGTCGCACGGCGGGCGCTCGACGCTGTCGACTACAGCGGGACTGTCCGGGTGACCCGTCCGAGCGACACCGGTGCGACCGTCTCCGGGTGAGGACGCCGCTCCGCCGGGGTTCCCGGAGGCGACGGAGTCGCTCACCGCTGGGGCGGGGACGACTGTCAGCACCGAGGTGACGGGGCTCGACAGCGGGACCACCCACGAGTACCGCGCCGTCGCGTCGGCTGGCGAGGTCACCGACGAGGGCGGTGTCCGGAGCTTCGACACAGACGAGTCCGGTGGCGGCTGCTTCCTGACCACCGCGACAGCCGACGACGCCCGGACGCTGGACGCGCTGCGCCGGTTCAGAGACGAGTCGATGGCCGCGACACCCCTCGGACGGGGTCTCGTCGGCCTGTACTACCGGGTCAGCCCCCCGTCGCCGGCACGCTCGCACGCCACCCCGGGAGTCGGACCGCGGCGGCCGTCCGGTGGCTCGTCGGGCGCTGTGGAACCCTCTCGGAGCGACAGGCCCGGACGGCCTCGCGCGTGCAGAGCGTCCTGCTCGGCAGTCTGCTCGCGGCGCTGTACGTCGTCGGACTCCTGACCGCGGTGGCCGGGCACGCGGTGATACGGACCATCGAGCGCGCCGGGTGGGACACCGCGCCGTGACGAACCACCGAGACCCCGACACCGGGGGGCGAGGAACCGGTCTTTCGGTCCGGGTCCTCTCGCCGGAGTCCGCCTGACGGCTCTCGTCGTCGGGAAACCGGTGACCGTCGGGCGGTCCTCAGCGGTCGAACTCGACGATGTCGCCGGCCTCGACGCCGCGCTCGGTCGTCCAGCCCTTGTTGACCTCGAGGACGTACTGGCCCTCGCCGGGGTACTGGTGTTTCTCCTCCGTGCCGGACTCGTCCGCGGCGGGGGCCTCGGCGTGGTGAATCGACGTGATGACCCCCTCGGGGTCGAGGTAGACGATATCGATGCCGAAGCTCATATCTATCATCCAGAAGTTGTGCGAGCCCGGACTGTCGTAGACGAACAGCATGCCGCGGTCCGGCGGCAGACACGCCGTCTCGCTCAGCCCCGTCCGGCGGGTGGCGGTGGTGTCGGCGACGGCCGCCGTCACGGACCCCAACTGCTCGCCGTCCGGGGTGCGGACCGTGACCGCCCGCTCTTCGTAGCTCTCGTGAACCGTCGCACCCGCACAGTCCGGGTCGTCGCCGGTGC
>CAYZGA010000034.1:10407-12374 GCA_964477945.1 uncultured Halobacteriales archaeon | reverse complement strand
TCGCGTCGGAGTTGTCGCTCGCGTCGGAGTTGTCGCTCGCGTCGCCGCCGCTGGTCTTCTCGTCGGGGTCGTCTGCCGGGATCTCGTCTCCCGTACCGGAGTCGTCACCCGTGTCACCGTCGCCCCCCGTGTCTGAGGTGCCGGTGCAACCGGCGAGCGAGGCAGCGGCGACAGCAGCACTGGTCAGCACCCGCCGGCGCGTGAGCCGTTCCTGCGAGGACACAGCCGTGTTCGGACCCGTGTCGGCATAAATCGCTCGCGAACCGGGTGTGTAGGGCTCGTCCAGACCGGGACACGCGTGGACCGTGCGCCGGACTCCCCGGGCGACCGAAACGAACAGGACACCCGGCCGCGAACATGGTGTATGACTGTCGCTATCGTCGCCGCCGGTATGACCGAGTTCGGTCAGCGAGACGAGTGGCTCGTGGACCTCCTGACAGCGGCCGGGACAGCCTGTCTCCGGGACGCGAACGTCGACCCCGGGGCTGTCGAGCACTGTTACGTGTCGAACATGGCGAGCGGCGAGTTCGAGGGACAGACCGGAGTGATGAACGCGCTCGCCGCCGAGTTGGGTCTCGTCCCGGCGTACACCGCCCGGGTCGACCAGACCTCAGCCTCGGGTGGGGCAGGCATCTACGCGGCCTGGCAGTCTGTTGCCTCGGGGGCGAGCGACCTGACCCTGCTCGTCGGGGGCGAGAAGATGACACAGGTGAGTACCGCCGAGTCGACAGACATCATCGCGTCGCTCACCCACCCGGTCGAGTACAAACACGGGGTCACCCTCCCGTCGTTCGCGGGGCTGACCGCCCGGGCGTACCTCGAGCGGTACGACGCCCCCCGAGAGAGTCTCGCCGAGGTAGCCGTCAAGAACCACCGGAACGGCAGTCTGAACCCCAACGCGCAGTTCCAGCGGACCGTCGACCGGGAGACGGTGCTCGACAGCCCGGTCGTCGCGGACCCACTGCGGCTGTACGACTTCTGTCCCATCACCGACGGGAGCGCCGCACTCCTGTTCTGCCCGGTCGAGGACGCCGCCGACTACACCGACGAGTACGTCACCGTCGAGGGCATCGCCGGCGCGACCGACACACACGTCGTCCACCAGCGCACCGAGCCGACAGTGATGAACGGCGTCGTCGAGAGCGGGACCGACGCGCTCGGGATGGCCGACGTCGAACCGGACGAGGTCGACGTGGCCGAACTCCACGACATGTTCACCATCCTGGAGTTTCTCCAGATGGAGGGGTTAGGGTTCGCGAAAGCGGGGCGAGCCTGGGAGCAGGTGATGGACGGTCGGACGCGTCGTGACGGGGAACTCCCGGTGAACACGTCGGGCGGGCTGAAATCGAAGGGACACCCGCTGGGTGCGACCGGTGTCGCGCAGGCCGTCGAACTGTACGAACAGCTCACCGGGGCGGCCGGCGAGCGCCAGGTCGACGCCGACACCGGGCTGGCGTGTAACGTCGGCGGGTTCGGAAACTGCGTGACCACGACGGTCCTGGAGGGTGCACGATGAGCGCACCGTTGCTGGCCCACCGCTGTCCGAACGGACACCTCCACTACCCCGGTTACGGGGTCTGCCCGGACTGTGGCGCGTCTCCGACCGAAACAGTCGACCTGAGCGACCGGACAGGGACGGTCCACACCTGGACGACGAACACCGCCACACCGCCCGGCGTTCGCGAGCCGAACACCCTCGCTATCGTCGAGTTCGAGGTCGGGGACGCCACGGTCCGGGTCGTCGGGCAGACGACCACCGACAGCGTCGAGACCGGCCAGCGGGTCAGACCGGTGTACGTCGAGCAACTCCGTGACCCCGAGGCCGGGATTCGACACGGGGAGAGCCAGCGCTGGGACGGCTACCGGTTCGAACCGGTGCCGGAGTGACACTGCACGGATCCGCCGCGTTGGCCCCCCGGCACGGACGCGTCGGTCCGGGTCGTCCACGGTGTCCAGCACACCGTTCG
>CAYZGA010000034.1:0-10307 GCA_964477945.1 uncultured Halobacteriales archaeon | reverse complement strand
CGCCTCGTCGGCGAGCCTGCGGAACCCGTCGAGGATGGCCTGTTTGGCCACCGCACCTCGCGTGCTCCAGTGGTGGGCGTAGTCGAGCATGTCGTCGTAGACATCGGGCTTGCAGCCGGCGGCCTTCGGGTGGCCGCCGCCGTTTACCTGCGCGGCCACCTCGTGACAGCGCTCGAACGCGTCGGTTCCGCGGATGGAGGCCGACCCCGAGGGTTTGACCACCACCGAGGCGTCGGCCCCCTGCTCGCGGAGCTGCTGGGCCACCTCGTTTTGCGAGCACCGGCCGTATGTGACACCGACCGTCCACGGGCCGATCTCGCGCAGGCGGGCTCGTTCGACGGCTTTCTCGATGAGTCGTTGTTTCTCGACGCGGCGCTCGGCGAGTAGGTCCTGCACATCGGGGGGCAGGTCCGCGCCGTGTGCGAGCACCGTCTCGATGTACGCCTCGTGGTCGGCCCAGTAGGCGTAGTCCGCGAGGTCGTCCGAGCGGTCGTCCTCGCGGAGCCAGAGGTCGTGGTCGCGGGTGACCGCGACCAGTTCGGTGTACCGGGTCTCGAACTCGGCGTCGAGTTCGGCGAGTGTTACGTCGGCGCTACAGACCTCGTCGGACGGGCCGACGACGAGGTCGACACCCGCCGCCCGGACCTGCTCCGCGAGGTCGGCGTCCCACTGGTGGTGGTCGTACCACGCGAGCGAGTCGGCAGTCTCGACAGCGGCCGAGAGCCCCCGGAGGTCGTCGGCGCTGTCCGGGCAGAGATCACAGATGTACACGGTCGTCCCGGCGGCGTACTCGCCGACCCAGGTCAGCGCCTCGTCGATGTTGTGCGGGCTGGCGGGCACGAGCGCCCCCTCGCCGTGGGCCGCACGCACCAGCGCCACGCAGGCGAGTCCGTCGGCGTCCGGGTCCGCCACCACCGCCGTGTCCGCCTCGCCGAGCGCCGTCGCGGCCTCCTGCTCGGAGCGCTCCGCCTGCAGGGAGTCCGGGTAAAAAAAGCCCTCGCCCGGAAGCACCGACTTCCGCGCCAGCGAGAGCCGGTCACCGTCGATGAGTCTATCGTCCATACCGTATACAGCACGCCCGCGAGTAAGAAGCCCCCGGAATCGGGACTCCGCGCTACCGCACAGTTGAAACACCTCGGCCTCCACCGGGGAGTATGAGCGAGCGCGACCCGGTGCTCGGGGTCGACGTCGGTGGAACGTTCACCGATGTCGTGCTCGTCGCGGCCGGGACGGTGACGACGGCGAAGGTGCCGACGACGGCAGACCAGAGCGAGGCTGTCATCGAGGGTGTCGAGACCGTCTGCGAGCGGGCGGATATCGACCCTGCCGATGTCGACGGGTTCCGACACGGGACGACGGTGGCGACGAACGCACTGCTGGAGGGTGCAGGTGCACGGACGGCGCTGGTCACCACCGAGGGGTTCGGGGACGTGCTGGCGATCGGCCGACAGAATCGACCGGCGCTGTACGACCACGACGCCGACCGCCCGGACCCGCTGGTCCCCGCGGCGCGGCGGTACGAACTCGACGAGCGCGCGACGACCGACGGTATCGAGCGCGAACCGGACGAGACGGCCCTCGAGGCGCTCGTGACACAACTTCGCGATGCCGTGTCGGGTGACGCGGGGCCGTCGACAGGCAGACGGGACGGGCCGGTCGAGAGTGTCGCCGTCTCGCTGTTGCACGCCTACGCCCATCCGGAGACGGAGCAACGGGTCACCGAGCGGCTGCGGGAGGCGCTGGACGTACCGGTGGTCGCCTCCCACGAGACGCTGCCGGAGTTTCGCGAGTACGAGCGCACCGCGACGACGGCGGTCGACGCGTCGGTGACGCCGGTGGTCCGGCGGTACCTCGACGCGCTGGTCGACCGTGTCCGCGGGCGTGGGCTGGTCGACCCGGCGGTGGTGCAGTCGAACGGCGGTATCGCGGACGTGGCAACCGTCAGGGAGCGGGCGGTCACGACGGTGCTGTCGGGACCGGCGGCGGGTGTCGTCGGCGGCGCGCTGTTCGACCCCGACGACTGCGAGGGTGTCGTGACCTTCGACATGGGCGGCACGTCGAGTGACGTGGGGCTGGTCAGGGAGGGCACGGTCGAGCGGACAACCGAGGCGACGGTCGGCGGGCATCCGGTCGGGCTGTCGATGGTCGACATCGAGACGGTCGGGGCCGGCGGCGGGTCGGTCGCGTGGGTCGACGACGGCGGGGCGCTCCGTGTCGGCCCGCGCTCGGCCGGGGCGCGACCGGGACCGGCCTGCTACGGGCTGGGCGGCGACGAGCCGACCGTCACGGACGCGGCGGTGGTCTGTGGCTACCTCGGCCCGGAGACCACCCTCGGGGAGGAGCTCGACCTCGATGTCGACGCGGCAGAGGCGGCGCTCGCGGAGCTCGCGGCGGCGACAGACCTGGCGGGACCGGTCGCGGCGGCCCGCGGCGTGCGGCGGGTCGCGAACGCGACGATGAGCCGCGCCATCCGGCGGGTGACCCTCGAACGCGGCCACGACCCGCGGGGGCTCGCGCTGGTCGCGTTCGGCGGGGCCGGCCCGATGCACGCCGCCGGACTCGCCGGGCGACTCGGTATCGACACGGTTGTGGTCCCGACCGCCAGCGGCGTCTGCTCGGCGCTGGGGATGCTCGCCGCCGACGAGCGCCACGACACCGCCCGGACACACCGGACCCCGCTCGCGGCCGCCGACACCGACGCTGTCAGGGACCAGTACGAGCAACTGGTCGACCGGACGCTCGCGGAGACGAGCGACCCGGACCGGGCACGGGTCGAGCACCGGGCCGACCTCCGCTACGCCGGGCAGAGCCACGAGTTGACCGTTCCCGTTCGCGAGTTCGACCCGGACCGCGTCGCCGAGCGGTTCCACGAGGCACACGAGCGCCGGCGGGGCTACCGACTGGACGAACCGGTTGACCTGCTCACGCTCCGGGTCACCGCGACGGTGCCCGGCGACCCGCCGCCGCTCGGCCACGACGGCACACGGGCCGACCCCGTCGAGCGCCGCGAGGTCTCTGTCGGAGGGGCGTTCCACGAGACACCCGTCTACGACCGACGGCTCCCGGCGGGGGCGACAGTCGAGGGTCCCGCGGTGGTCGCCGGCGGCGAGAGCACGACCGTCGTCCCGCCGGACTGGCGGGTGACCATCGACGACCGCGCCACACTGCGCCTCGACAGGGGGGAGGCGGGATGACCGACTTCGACGCCGTCGAGCTGGAGATACTGCGCACGCAACTGGAGAGTGTCGCCGAGGAGATGGGGACAGTCCTCGTCCGGGGGGCGTACTCGCCGAACATCACCGAGCGGCGGGACTGCTCGACGGCGCTGTTCGACAGCGACGGGCGGATGGTCGCACAGGCCGAGCACATCCCGGTCCACCTCGGCGCGATGCCCGAGGCTGTCGACGCCGTGCTCGACTGTGACCCCGACCCCGGCGACGTGTTCCTCCTCAACGACCCGTTCCAGGGTGGCACACACCTCCCCGACGTCACGCTCGTCTCGCCGCTCACCCGCGAGGGCGAGATCGTGGCCTACGCCGTCTCGCGGGCACACCACGCCGATATCGGCGGGGCGACACCCGGGAGTATGCCCGCAGGGGCAACCGGGATACACGAGGAGGGTGTGCGGATACCGCCGGTGCGGTACGTCGCGGGCGGCGAGCAGAACACGGCCGTCGAGCGACTCCTGCTGGCGAACGTGCGCAACCCCGACCAGCGCCGCGCCGACCTCCGGGCACAGCGCGGCGCGAACGAGCGCGCCGGCCGGCGACTCCGCGAACTGCTCGCCGACCACGGCGACCGCCTGCTGACGGCCTTCGACGCTGTCGTCGACTACTCCCGGGCGCGCGTCGAGAGTGAACTCCGCGACATCCCCGACGGCACCTACCGCGCCAGTGACGTGATGGAGGGCGACGGTGTCACCGACGAGGACATCCCGGTCCGGGTCGCCGTGACCGTCGACGGGGGAGCCGTGACCGTCGACTTCGAGGGGACCGCCCCGCAGGTGCAGGGCAACGTGAACGCGCCCCTGTCGGTCGCAAAGAGCGCGGTGTACTTTGTCGTCCGGTGTGTGACCGACCCCGGGATTCCGCCGAATCACGGCTGTTACGAACCCGTGACGGTCCGCGCCCCCGAGGGGAGTCTGCTGAACCCGTCACCGCCGGCGGCGGTGGTCGGGGGCAACGTCGAGACCAGCCAGCGCGTCGCCGACGTGGTCTTCGCGGCGCTCGCCGATGCCGCCCCCGAGCGCGTCCCGGCGGGCGGACAGGGCACGATGAACAACCTCGTCGTCGGCTCCTCGGAGTTTGTTTACTACGAGACCATCGGCGGCGGCGCGGGCGCGACAGCAGCGAGTGACGGTCTCTCGGGTGTGCAGGTCGGGATGACGAACACGCTCAACACGCCGGTCGAGGCACTGGAGGCGGCCTACCCGCTCCGTGTCGAGCGGTACGCGCTCCGGGGCGAGAGTGGGGGCCGTGGCCACAACGACGGCGGTGACGGGCTCGTCCGGTCGGTCACCGTCGAGCAACCGGCGACGGTGTCACTGCTGACCGAGCGCCGGCGACACGCTCCCCGGGGTGTCGGCGGCGGCGCGGACGGCGAGCGCGGCCGGAACCTGGTCGACGGCGAACCCGTTCCCGCGAAGGTCACACTCGACGTGGACGCCGGAACGACCGTGACCGTCGAGACACCCGGCGGCGGCGGGTACGGCGAACCGAGCACGACCGACGGCGACGACCGGTCGGGGGAGTAGGCGAGTTCGCCCGGACTGGCGGTGTGGATTCCACGTGACGGCGAGCGGAGAACGGCGTCACCGCTCGAACTCGTCCTCGGTGACCCGGACGTGCAGTGTCTCCGCGACGTCCCGCAGGTCGTACTCGGGGAGACTCCCCCCGGTCCGGGCGACGAACATCGGCTCGACCAGTCGCGGCGGGCCGGTCGCGCCACCGGTGTCGGTGCTCGCCTCGCCGGTCCCGCTCGCATCCGCTCCGGGTCCCGCGCTCTCCTGGTCCTGCCTGTCGACGGACTCCTCGCCCGTCTCCCCGTCGGTAGAGAGCCCGTAAATCTTGAGCAGGCGGCCAGTCTCCGCCGGGTCGTACTCGCCGTCCCGAATAGCGGTCGCGAGGTCACGGGAGAGCCACTCCTCGCCGCTGACCGACGGTTCGAGCACCATTACCTCGCGGGCGAACCGGACCAGATACCACTCCAGGTCGTTCAGTAGCGCCACCGCCGCGCCGAGGCTGACCGTCTCGACGGCGACGGTGTTGTGGTACGGCTCGCGCAGGTCGTACGCGGCGAGCGCGTCCCGGGCAGTCTCCCGCGAGAGCAGTTCGTACGACAGTCGCAGGTCCTCCGCGCCGACCAGACAGACCCGCGTCATACCCGAAACGTCGTCACCGCCGGGCAAAGCGGTTTCGACGACGAGCACAGCACCCCGGAGCGGGACCCCCCGAATCCGCTCTGCCGAGGTGCACAGTCGGACCCGGTCCCGCAGCGTCGTCGCTGGGGTCGCTCCCGGATGGACGGGCCAGGGGACGACTGCCTCGCAGTCACCACGAGCGGGGCTACCGCCCGGGAAAGGCCTCACTGGCCGGCGACAGGTCCAGCGTGCGGCCGCGGCCGGCCTCGCGGGCGCGGTCGTACAGCAGTTTGGCCGCGGCGACAGTCTCGATGGCGGTCCCGCCGCTGTCGAGCAGTGTTATATCCGTCTCGTCGGTGCGGCCGGGAGCCACCCCCGCGACCACCTCGCCGAGTTCCGCGTGGGCGTGGTCGGCCTCGATGGCACCCTGCTCGCGGGCGTTGATGTACGCGCCGGCGTCCTGTTCGAGTCGCCCCCGGAGGTCGGGGACGTAGGTGGCCCGCGCGACAGTCCCGGCGTCGACCTCGTGGCGCTCGGGGTGGTACTGTCCCATCACGGTGAGGTGTGTCCCCGGCTCCAGCAGGTCACCGTCGAACACCGGGTCGGTGGCAGTCGTCGCGGTGACGACGATGTCGGCCCCGGTGACGGCCTCGGCACTCGACGCGACAGGGTCGACGCTGGCGGCCAGTCGCTCGTCCATCTCGGCGGCGAACGACTCCCGGTGGGCCGCGGTCGGGGAGTACACCGACACCTGCGCCAGGTCGCGGACTGTCGCCGTGGCGAGCAGCTGCCCGCGGGCCTGTGTACCGCTCCCGATGATACCCAGGCGGGTGGCGTCCTCGCGGGCGAGCGCGTCGACGCCGACGGCCCCCGTCGCGCCGGTCTTCGAGGGGTTCATCCGCGCGCCGTCGAGGATGGCAAGCGGTTCGCCGCTCGCGGCGTCGAACAGCGGCAACACGAAGTGTGCGTCCGCGCTCTCGAACCCGGCGCTGTAACTGTACCCGCCCATCGCACCCGTCTCCGGGAGCACCGCGAAGTAGCCTGTCAGCATCCCGCGAGGGCTGTCGGTGTCGAGTCTGGTCCGAGGTGCCGCGGGCGCACCCTCGCCGCGCTGGCGGTAGCCATCGCGGACCGCGTCGACGTACTCGGCGGGCGTGGCCAGTCCGGCCGTCTCCTCGCTCGTGAGATAGCGAACATCGACCATACAACCGATTGCCGCCCGGTCGACTTATTATCCCCACGCTCGGGATTCCTGCGTCTTCAGGCGCAGGAGGATGTCAACGGCTGTGACAGACCCGGCGAGCGCCCGGCGAGCGTGAAACGAGCGCGGCATTCAAGCCCCCAGCAGTTGAATGGGTGGGTATGTCGGCATCGGAACTGGCAGCCGCAGTCCGCGAGGTGCTGGCGGTTGATGACAGGGAGTTCGAGCGTCAGGTGAGAGACGAGGCCGAGAAACTCAAATCGGAGGTAAACAAGGGGACGTTCGACAACTCGGAGGCGCTGGTCGGGCTGGAGTTCGAGTTCTACGCGGCCGACGACCGGACAGATGCGCTCCGGCGAGTCCCCCGGCAGTTGCTCGGTCTCATCGGGTTCGAAAAGGAGCTCGGTCTGCACAACGCCGAGATGCAGACCACACCGCTCCCGCTGACGACCTACGGGCTCGCCGCACAGAAAAAGGAGATACAGGCCCACCTCGAACCCGCCCTCGAAAAGACGGGTGCGGAAAACATTCAGCTCGTCTCGGATGGCATCTGGACGGTCCCGCCGGTCGGCGAGTCCGCCGCCGACTACCTCACCGACAGCATCAGCCAGGACGGTATCAGTCTCGCGACGAACCTCAGCGACTCCGTGCGCTACCACACGATGGCGAACTCGGAGTACCCGTCCCAGTGTACGCTCGAGGCACCACACGTTACACTCGCTGCCGACACGGTCATGCCCGAGAGCCTGAGCGCCTCCATCCAGCCACACTACCAGGTGTCACACGCCCCGGACCTGCCCGTGTACTTCCGGTACGCGCTCCGCGTGGCCGGACCGCTGCTCGCGCTCGGGGTCAACTCGCCGTTTCTCCCGCCGGAACTGTACGACGACGTCCCGGACGAGGAGATTCTTGCCGACGCCCACATGGAGAATCGCATCCACGTTTTCGAGTCCGTTATGAACCCCAGCACCGGCGAGAACCGCAAGGTCAGGTTCCCGCCGGACTTCGAGACGGTCGACGATGCCATCGACAGTATCGCGGCGGACGCGTGTATCGTCCCGATGGACCTGGACCGCGGGAACCGCTTCGACGACTCCTTTGTCCACCTGCGCCACAAACACGGCAGTTACTGGCGCTGGGTTCGTCCCGTGTTCGACGGAGCCACACGGTCGGAGGCGAACGCCCGCATCGAGTTTCGTCCGCTGCCGGCACAGCCGACCGTCCGCGACGCCATCGCGTTCGAGGCCGCATTTGCCGGTCTCATGGAGAGTCTGCCGCGGCGCGAACACCCGGCCCGGCGCATCGAGTGGGAACAGGCCGAGGCGAACTTCTACAGCGCCGTCCGGAACGGACTCGACGCCGACATGCGCTGGCTCACCAGCGATGGCGAGGAGACGACAGACCTCGCGGAGATCTGTGCGGAGTGTCTCGAGTTCGCCCGCGACGGACTCGAACTGCGCGGGTTCTCGACCCAGGAGGCACGCCGCTATCTCGAGCCGCTCGCCGAGCGACTGGCAGCGGACACGACACCGGCGGGCTGGCAACACGAACACGTCCGCGAGGCTGTCGGGAACGGCGTTCCACTGACCGAGGCGATCTGGGGGATGCAAAGCGAGTACATCGACCGCCAGGCCGAGACGCTCATCGAGGGCTCGTTTGTCGACTGGCTGTGACCGCGCGGGCAGCGACCCGGTCGCCGGCCATGACAGCGGTCACCGACTCTCGTCGGCCGCGTGCTCGACGTGCTCGACGGCGGCCCGCGGGGTGTCGACGTGCTCGACGGTCAGTGCCTCGACGTGATGTGTGTCGAGTCCGGCCACCGGGCGGTCGTAGTCGCGTGCGAGCGCGAGTTCCGAGAGCGTCCCGGTGTGACCGTCGATAGCGATTGCGGCGTCGCCGTTCAGCACGACCATCGCGTTGCGTGCGTTCCCGAGACCGGTGGCGACGGCCGTCTCGACGTGCGGGTTCGCCGCCGCCGGGTCCTCTCCCGGGAGGATACCGATGGTGTGACCGCCCGCCTCGACCGCACCCTGGCAGGCCGCCGACATCACGCCACCCCGACCACCACAGATCAGGTCGTGACCCCGCTCCGCGAGCAGTCGGCCGACCGTTCGCGCTCGCTGTGCTGTCTCCGCTTCGACTGTCGACCCGCCGATGACACTGACACGCATACTGGTTGGTGGCGACGGAGCGACCTCAGTCTGACTAATCTCGTTCGCGGCGGCCATCGAGCAACAACGGCGACACCCGGAGCAGTACGGGAACGGCTGGCTGCCGCGGGGGTCAGTCGTCAACGTCGGCGCGGGCACGGCGACGACTGGCACGCTCGATGAACTCCTGCGGGAGCTGGTCGATCTCGCCGGCCTGGACCCCCCAGAGATGGGCGTACAGACCGCCGTTCTCCAGCAACGACTCGTGTGAGCCACGCTCGACGATCCTGCCGTCCTCGAGGACGAGTATCAGGTCGGCGTCCTTTATCGTCGAGAGCCGGTGTGCGATGGCGAAGGTCGTCCGGTCCTCGGTCAGGCGGTCCAGCGAGCGCTGGATGAGCATCTCCGTCTCGGTGTCGACGTCACTGGTGGCCTCGTCGAGGATGAGAATCTCCGGGTCGCGCAGGATGGCCCGTGCGATGGAGATACGCTGTCGCTGACCACCGGAGAGTTTCACGCCGCGCTCGCCGACCTCGGTATCGTAGCCGTCGGGCAGGTTCTCGATGAACGCGTGGGCCTCGGCCATCTTCGCCGCCTCGACCACCTCCTCGCGACTCGCCTCGAACGTGCCGTAGGCGATGTTCTCCTCGACCGTGCCGTAGAACAGGAACGTGTCCTGACTCACGTACCCCATCGCCCGTCGCAGACTCCTCAGCGTCACCTCGTCGATGTTCTCACCGTCGACCCGGATAGCACCCTCGTCGACGTCGTACATCCGCATCAGAAGTTTGAGCACCGTCGACTTGCCCGCGCCGGTGGGACCGACCAGCGCGACTGTCTCACCACCCTCGACGGCAAAGTCGACGTTCTCGACGATCGTCTCCTCGTCGTCGTAACCAAAGGTCACGTCGTCGTAGACGACACGGCCATCCTCGACGGTGAGGTCGGGCGCGTCGTCGTCCTCGGAGACGCGGTGTGGCTCGTCCATCAGGCCGAAGATGCGCGCCGAGGAGGCACGCGCACGCTGGTACATGTTGATGATCTGTCCGAACTGGGCCATCGGCCAGACAAAGCGCTGTGTGTAGAGGATGAAGACGACGAACATCCCCTCGCTCAGATTGCCGGTCAGCGGGCCGGGACCGCCGGTGTCCCGCAGCACCCAGAGCCCGCCGACGATGAACGTCAGCGCGAACCCGAACCCGGCGAGCAGACGCAACCCCGGGAAGAACCCGATCCGGATACGAATCGCCTCCCAGTTCGTGTCGAAGTACTTCCGGGAGACGTCCTCGACGCGGTCGGACTCGTAGTCCTCTGTCGTGCTCGACTTGATCACCTTGATACCGCCGAGGTTGTTCTCCAGCCGCGAGTTGACCTTGCCCACCGTCGACCGGACCGCCGCGTACTTCGGCTGGATGAGCCTGATGAAGATGTACGTGAATATCATGATGAGCGGCACCGGCACCAGCGCCACCAAGGCGAGTTGCCAGTTGATGAGAAAGAGCAACCCGCCGATACCGACCACCATCACCAGCAACCGGAACAGCGAGTTCATCCCGTCGTTGAGGAACCGCTCCAGGCGGTTCACGTCGTTCGAGAG
>CAYZGA010000033.1:14457-20312 GCA_964477945.1 uncultured Halobacteriales archaeon | reverse complement strand
GAATCCGGATGTTCTGGGCTGTCTGGTCGACCACGCTGCCGAACTGGAACTGGATACCGTTGCCCGCGCTCTTGCCACCGACGGCACCGGTGACGTCGGTCACCACCGAGTTCTGAATCGTCACGTTACTCGGCACCGTGTCGGGTCCGAACCGGATCCCGTTCGTGTCCGTGTTCTCGACCTGCAGTCCGTCGATAGTCACGCCGTCGGCGGCGATACCAAGACCGCCGGTCACGATTCCCTCGGGTCCGCGGGTGCTACTTGCACCGTCAATGCCGGTGTTCGGTCCTATGACAGTCAGCCCTGCCACGTCGACATCCACCGACTCGGCGTATGTGCCCGCCAGCACCTCCACAGTGCTGGCTCCCTGCGTGCCCGCAAAGTCGACGGCGTTCTGAACCGAGTGTGACAGGTTCGTCGTCGCGGTGGCGCTACTGTTGTCCCCGTCCACGTCGACACGCAGCGGCACCGGTTCGCCGTCGGTGGCCGTCGTCGCGTTTTGAATCGGCACGAGTCCGTCGAAGGTCACCTGCTCGGTCTGTCCGGCCGCCAGCTCGACGGTTGCCGTGCCGAGTTCCTGCTCTGTCTCACCGGGCAGTCCCTCGAACACCAGCGTCAGCGTCGTCTCCACGGTGTTCTGGACGCCGATTCTGTCCGCCGTCACCTCCGCGGTGACAGTCCCGCTCAGGTTCTCACCCCGGTCGACTGCTGCCGGCGAGTTCACCACCGCCACCTGCTCGTCGACGATGTTCACTGTCGCCGTGTCGGTCACCACGCCGAACGACGACCCGTCGACGGCCGGGATGGGCGCGCCGAACGCGCTCGTCGCGCTCGGGAAGTGCAACATCGCCAGCACGTCCGTCGTCGTGTTTATCTCCTCGTTCAGCGTGATACTGACGTTGGACGCCGAGCCGTTCAGCACTGTCGAGTTGCCAAGGACCGGCAGTCCGGCCACGTTCTCGTGGACGATGATCTGGTAATCGGTTTCGGTTGCCGGTTGCACGTCGCTGGTGTTGACCGTCACCTCGGTGGTGGGTTGGGTGTACGACTGGTCGTCGATGGTCACGCTCGCGCCGAACACCACTGCGCTGTCACTGGCGACGGCGTCACCGTCGGCGGTACGAAGCGTCGCCGTGTGCTCGCCCGGCGTCGTGCTCACCGGCACCGCCACCGACTCGTTGTCGAGCGGACTGTCCAGTTCCACCGACCCGACGACGCTCCCTGTCGAGTCCGTCACCTCGACGGTCTGGTTTGCCTCGGCAAAGACGGTCTCCACCAGCACCGCCGGCGACCCGTTCGAGGTGCCGACCGCCTGCTCGGCGAGCGTGATATCCTGCACCGTCACCGCGTTCCCCTGGGCCACGAACTCCGGCGCGTCGGTCTCCGAGGACACCGTCACCTCGTAGGTCAGGGTCTCACCAGCCGCCAGCGTGTCCGTCGGCAACTCGAAGCTCTCGTTTACCAGTTCACCGTCGACTGCACCTGCCGGCCCGATGGTCCGGGTTTTCGTCGCGAAACTGCTACTCTCGAGTGTGATGGTTCCGTTGACCGGCAGCTCGCTGATCGCCTCGGCGACCACGGTCACGGTGGCGTTCTCGCCCGCGCCAACCGTCGGCTCGAGCGTGCTCAGGTCCTCTCTGAGCGTGTACAGTCCCTCCGTGAGCGGGTCGACCACGGCGGTCTCCTGCACGAAGTCGGGCTGGAGAACACCGACCTCGAACCGGTCACCACGGGTCCCGTTGTCCGCCCGGAACGCTGTCGCGGTCAGGTTGACCGTCTCGCCCGCGCTGAAGTTCAGACCGAGATTGTCGACCGTGACGTTGGTGCTATTCGAGACGAGACCGGTATCCGCGAGAACGGTCCCGTTCTCGTTTTCGATACCTACGACGAACTCGTCGGGCGGGTCGAGTTCACCCGCGTCGACGATACTCGCCGCGGTCACCTCCACCGCCTCACCACGTGGACTGGGCTGGTCGTCGAACTCCACGTTGAGCAGCGGTTCGCCGGTCCGCTCGAAATCACTCACCTCGAACAGTTCCAGTGTGGTTATCTCCTCGTTTCGCCAGTCATCCAGGGCCTGCAACACCCCTACCCCCTCGACAGTCACGTTGTTTCCGTTGTTTGTCGCGTAGTCCAGTACTGTTGTATTGGCAGTCTGCTGTGTTGTGAGTTCTTCCTGCTGTACTGTTCCGGCATCGTTTGCTGTCGCCGACACCGGTACGAGCAGTCCTGTCGCCGTCAGTGACAGGACGATTACCGCCGCAAAAAAAGTGGCAAGTGCACGCTTGTGTCCCAAGTGTCGTGACAGATACTGCCCGGATTGCATCATGCTCATGACTGACGTTCTTTCGCAATGGCTATAATAGTTCGGGTATGCTATCGACGCTGAAATCCAGGTCACAGCAACCCAGGTATCGTGCAGATACCGGCGAGAGGTCCCTTACCGCCGGACATCGAGTCGGCGGCGGACGAGCAAGAGCAACCCGAGACACACGACGCCAAGAGCGAACGTGGCGGATCCAAACCCGGGCCCCGACATGTCTCCATCGTCGGTACGGTTCGTCTTTCTATCGTCTTTTATAACTGTTACTACATCGGAGACGACAGCACTACTCGTTTCGACACGAAACTCGAGTGTCGACGGACCGCTCGCGGTCACCGTGTGGTTGAATCGGACCAGTGTACGCTCACCGCCGCCGAGCGTCAGGGTCTCGTTGGTGACCGGGTCTCCCCCAACGCGGAGGGTGACAGTCTGCGTTGCTCCGATGTCACCGGTGTTCTCAACCCGGTACGTTCCGGTCACGGTTCCATCTGTGGTAACTGTATTGTCTATCGATATGACGGTCAGGACGAACGCCGCCGGCGACAGAACAGTGACCGTCTCGGTTGCCACCTCGTCGTCGCTCGCGACCACCAGTTCGAGTTGCCCGGTGTCGGTTGGGGTGTACGTGACGGGCACCGTCTCGCTTGCACCCGCCGCGACATCGATTGTCTCGCTGACCCGTGTCGTGCCGTCGATATCGAATCTGACAGACTGTGCGGCTGTGACCTCTCCGGTGTTGGTGACTGTCGCGGTGACCGATGACTCCTCGCCCGCGACAACCGGTTGGTCGACCGAGACTGACTGCACCTCCAGCGCGGGCGGGTCCAGAACGGTGGGCCGTGCCACCACGACATCGTCGGTGCTGGTGACTGTCGCCACTGGCTCTGTGATGTTGGTTCCAGGGACAGTGTACTCGAATGTCAGACGCCGGGACTCGTTACCCGCGAGCGTGACCTGTCTATCCTCGACCCGCTCATCGTCGACGGCGAACGTCACAGACTGTGTTCCTGCCGTCTCGCCCGTGTTCGTGACGGCGACTCCCAGTGTCAACGTCTCGCCCGGGCGAACCGACTGCGGGACCGAGGTCAGTTCGAGTTCGAACACCGTCTCTCCGGTCACAGATACCGACTCCGTCGTCGTCTCGTTGTCGCTCGACACCGAGAGGGTCAGTCCGGGCGTGTCCGCCTCGACCGGGGTGTACTCGGCCGACACGGTCGTAGTCTCCCCGGCCGGGAGTGTGACCTCTCTCCCACCGACCTGTTCGCCGTCTACCGCGAACGTCACGGACTGTGTCCCGGTTTCGTCGCCGACATTCGTGACTGCAGCCTCGACACGCAACTGGTCGCCGACAGGCACCGACCCCGGGAGCGACTGCAGTGTCACCCCGAAAAACGCCCGCTCGGACACTGCCACGGTTTCACTCGCCGTTCCGTTCTTACTTGCCACCGACACGTTCAGTTCGGGTGTGTCCGTCTCCGCAACGTCGTACCCGAAGGTCACCGTCTCGCTCGCACCGCCCGCGAGTGTCAGGTCGGTGCTCGTCACCACTGCGCCGTCGACGGTGAACGACACGGGCTGTGTCCCGGTTTCGTTGCCGACATTCGTGACGACAGCGACCACCGACAGCGACTCGCCGACCGGTACCGCTGCCGGAACTGACGACAGCGTCACCTCGAAGACGGCCTGCCCGGTCACTGTCACTGTCTCGGTGGCCGTCGCGTTCGCACTCCCGACCGACAGGTTCAGTTCTGGCGCGTCCGCCTGCGCGACGGTGTACTCGAAGGTGACCGTCTCGCTCGCACCACCCCCGAGTGTCAGGTCGGTGCTCGTCACCACCGCGCCGTCGATTGCGAGCGACACCTGCTGGGTCCCAACTAGGTCACCGGCGTTCGTGACGGTAGCCACCACAGTCAGGTTCTCGCCGGTCGTCACCGCCGCCGGAACCGACGATAGCGTCACGTCGAAGAAAGTCCGTTTGGCGACCGCTACTGTTTCGCTTGCCGTCTCGTTCGCACTCGTCACCGACACGTTCACCGAGGGCGTTTCCGACGTGTCGACGATGTATCCGAAGGCCACCGTCTCGCTCGCTCCGCTCGCGAGTGCCACCGCCGCCTCGTCGGTCTGGTCGCCGTCGACTGCGAACGACACCGGTTGCGTGCCGGCCCCGTTGCCGACGTTCGTGATGTTGGCTGTCACCGTCAGATTCTCGCCGACGGTCACCGCCGCCGGAACCGACGACAGTGACACCTCGAAGACGGCCTGCTCGGTCACGGTCACCGTCTCGGTGGCCGTCTCGTTCGCACTCGTCACCGACACGTTCAGTTCGGGCGTGTCCGACGGTCCGACGGTATACTCGAAGGTCACCGTCTCGCTCACCCCGCCGTCGAGTGTCACCGCCGTGCTGGTCTCCGTCTGGCCGTCCACCGCAAACGACACCTGCTGTGTAGCCGTCTCGTCGCCGCCGTTCGTCACCACCGCCTCCACGGTCAGGTTCTCGCCGACGGTCACCGTCGCCGGAACCGACGACAGCGTCACCTCGAAGACGGCCTGCTCGGTCACGGTCACCGTCTCGGTGGCTGTCTCGTTCGCACTCGCCACCGACACGTTCAGTTCAGGCGCGTCCGCCTGCGCGACGGTGTAATTGAACGTCACCGTCTCGGTCTGACTGGTATCGAGCGTGACGGGCGTGCTCGCCTGCCGGTCGCCGTCGACGAGGAACCCGACCTGCTGTGTGCCGCCGACCGAACCCGCGTTCGAGACGGTGGCCGCAACCGTGAGCGTCTCGCCGGTGGTCACCGACGCCGGGACCGACGACAGCGACACGCCGAACGTCGGGGCAGGACTCTCGACAGTCAGTTGCGACTCGCCACCGACGCTGACGGGGTCGGCGGTGCCCTCGGTCTGTGCGAGTCCGTCGAACGTGTAGCTGTCCCCGGGACTTGCTGTCTCCGGAACCACCACGTCGTAGGTGAACACGACCGTCGCGCCGGCGTCGACACCACTGACAGAGGCGGTGATCGACTCCGGGTACGCGATCAGTATGTCCTCGGAGACCGGTGTCCCGTCCACGGTCACCGACACCAGAGAGACCTGTTCGGCAAAGGCCGGACTGAACTCGTCGAAGATATCGACCGGCCCGGTGCTCTCGGGGGTAACCGTCGTGTTGACCCGGACTGTCTCGCCTGGCAGCGGCGAGGTGGTGTTCAGTGCCCGGTCGGTACTCGGCCCGGCGGCCGCCGGAGACGACCCGGACTCCCCTGTCACACCGCCGACACCGAACCCGGCACACAGGCACAGAAACACCACAACCACCGGGAGAGCAACCCGAACGGTCCCGGTCACGACGAGTCACTCCGGCGCATCCAGTGCACGGCCAGCGCTACCCCTGCGAACACCGCCGCGACGAACCCGAAACCCGGACCGGACCCGTCACTGCCTCCGTCGTCGCCGCTTCCGTCGTCGGTGCTACCATCACCGCTCCCGTCGTCACCACTTCCGTCGTCGGTGCTGTCGTCACCGCTCCCGTCGTCAC
>CAYZGA010000033.1:0-14357 GCA_964477945.1 uncultured Halobacteriales archaeon | reverse complement strand
CTCCCGTCGTCACCACTTCCGTCGTCGGTGCTGTCGTCACCGCTCCCGTCGTCACCGCTTCCGTCGTCGGTGCTGTCGTCACCGCTCCCGTCGTCACTTCCATCGCCGCTCCCGTCGTTGACGACAGTGAACTGCTGGTCACCGCCGATAGGAACATTGTCGTCCGCCAGACTCAGAATGCTTCCGTCGCCGTCCTCTGCCGGTTCCCACTCGTAGACGGTGCCGGGAGCCGCATCCTCGGGAACGGTGATGATGTAGACGATCTCGATGGTACCGGCCGGGACATCGTCCCGTGAGAACAGTGCCACCTCGGTCGGACCGGCGACGCCGAACCCGCCGCGGTCGAACGAGGTCGACACGATCTCGGTCTGTGCGGAGCGCGGCGACCACGTGTCCGCGAAGTCGACACTCCCTGCCTCGCCAAGTTCGGCGGTCACCGTCACCTCGACCGTTCCGCCCGGCGACACCGACGTGGCGTTCAGCGTTCGCTCGGCGGTCCCGTCCTGTCCCGCGACGACACCGACTCCGGAAACGATACCGAGCAACAGTCCACAGCAAACGAGGAGGAAAGCGAGTGCGGGGCGATTCATACGTGTCCGTTCTGGACATCGATATATAACTCTGTGGGAACCGAGTCTGTTCTTCCGTTCGAGTCCAGAGCAGTCACGCGTGGCGGCAGAGTGAGAGTGGTGCAGAATGTGGGTCGTCAGTCGCCGGGAGCGACGGTCACCGGACGACCGGTTGCTGGCCTCCACCGGGGAGACGCGACGCCGAGCTCAGACCTGTCTCGGCGGCGGTCTGTGTCGTCACCTCGAACGACTGGTCACCGAAGATGGAGACCACCTGATTGCCGAGTTGAACGAGACTGCCGTCACCGTCCTGTTCGGGCACCCACTCGTAGACGGTGCCGTTGTCACCGGTCGGGATATCGATCTCGTAGACGATCTCGACGGGCCCCGGCGACACACTGCCGTCGGACCGCACGATTACGTCGCCGCCGCCCGAGAACTGGACATCCCGCAGGAACGACGTCGAGACGATCCGACTGTCGTCGGCGGTCGGTTCCCAGTCCTCTGCGAGGTCCACCGCCGCCGACCGGTTGAGCTGTCCGCTCACGGTCACCCTGACGGCTCCGCCAGGCTGGACGGTGGTCTGGTTGAGCGAGCGCACCGCGCCGATTGCCGCCGTTGCGTTGTCGGTGTCGTCCTCGCTCGTGACAGTCACGTTGTACGTCCCGAGACCCTGGTCCGTGGCGGTCGTTATCGACAGGGTCTCGACGGTCTGGTCGCCGCCGCCGAGGGTGACCGACGTGCTGTCGGTGAACGCGCCGTCACCCCAGTCGAGCGTGACGGTCTGTGTCGCCGGCAGTTCACCGGTGTTCTCGACGGTAACGCCGACGCTCTGCACGTCACCCGCTGCCGCGGCTAGTCCGGTCTCGTCGGTGATGGTAACGGCGAAGTTAGCAGGGTTGAGCGCGAAGTCGGCGGTCGTGGTCACGTTCGAGGATACCGTGACCGTTCGGTTGGCCGCGACGGAACCGTCGACGCTCACCCTGACGAGGTGGTCACCGACCGGCAGCGATTGGACATCGTACGCGCCGTTGACGTCGGTCGTGGTGTTCGCGACCAGCGGACCGCCGGCACCGAACCCGAACACCTCGACGACCGCCCCGTCGATTGGGTCGCCGGTATTGTTGTTCGTCACGGTCCCGTCGAGGCTGCCGGTCTGACGCGTGAACCCGAAGTCCACGCCGGTCGTCGTCGCACCGACATCCACGGTCACGTTCGTCGCGTTCGCGGGTGCGTCGTAGTTGCCGCTATCTGAACTCGCGGTCACCGTGTACCCGCTATCGACGTTCACATCCACGTCCGGTATCGTGTAGGTCGTCGTGTTGCTCGAACCGGCGAGTGTCACCGTCGTGTTGTCGCCGGTCTCGACGACTTCCACCGTCACGGTCACGTCCTCTCCGGGGTCGCTGACGTCCAGCGCAATCTCGCCGCTCACCGCGCCGGGTTCCGCGTAATCAAGCGGAAGCTCACCCAGGTCGTTCCCGCCCTCGGTGATCGTCACCGGTAGACCAGCCGAGGAGAAGTTCGTCGCGTCCACCACCACGAAGTGATCACCCACCGGGAACGTGTCCACCGGCAGGTCGAACGCTCCACTCGCATCAGTCGCGTTCTCGAAGGTGAACGTCGCGGTGCCCGTGTCGTTACTCTGGAACGCGTACACCTCGATAGTGGCGTTCTCGACACCCTCACCGGCACCAGGCGTCTGCTGGGTCGAGGCGGTGTCGCCGGAGGCCACCACCGTTCCGTTTGCGCCGCCGGTCTGCCGGTCGAACGTGAAGTTCACGCCGGCTGTCGTCGCACCGACGTCCACGGTCACGTTCGTCGCGTTCGCGGGTGCGTCGTAGTTGCCGGTGTCCTCGCTCGCGGTCACCGTGTACCCGTCACCGACGTTCACGTCCACGTCCGGTATCGTGTAGGTCGTCGCGTTCTCCGCGCCGGTGAGTGTCACCGTCGTATTGTCGCCAGTCTCGACAACCTCCACTGTCACGTTCACCGTCTCATCGGGGTCGCCCTCGTTCAGCACTATCTCACCGCTCACCGCGCCGGGTTCGGCGTAGTCCAGCGCGAAATCGACCGTGCTGGTGCTGTTTGCCGCGACCGCGGTCTCTGCCGTTGCTACGGCGAAGTCGGTGGCGTTTGCTTCGACGGTGTAGTTACCCGATGCTACCTGGTCGAACGCGTACGTGCCGTTCTGGTCGGTAACGGTAGTGGCTACCTCGTCGGCCGGAGCGGTGCTGCTGCCCTCGTAGAGGGTCACGTTCGCGCCGGCAATCGGATCACCTGCTGCCTGGTTGGTGCCGGCGGTATCGCCGGACGCGGTCACCGTCCCGTTGACCCTGCCGGACGCGATTACTTCGACTGTCGCCGTGTCGGTCACCACGCCGAACGACGACCCGTCCAGCACCGGAATCGGCGCGCCGAAGTCACTCGTCGACGACGGGAAGTGCAACATCGCTAGCACGTCTGTCGTCGTGTTTATGTCCTCGTTCAGCGTCACCGTCAGGTTATCCTGGGCGCCGCTCACCACCGTCGAGTTGCCCAGCACCGGCAACCCGGCGGTGTTGTTGTGGATGATGACCTGGTAGTCCGACGCGGCTGCCGGTTGCAGGTCGCTCGTGTCCACCGTGACCTGTGTCGTCGAATCCTCGTACTGCTGGTCGGTGATGTTCAGCGTCGCATCGAACACCGTCGCCGTCGCGTTGATGACCTCACCCGTCGAGGCGTCCGTCCGCGGCGCGTCGGGGTCCGGTGCCGTGCCGGCGTCGTTCGGTTCGTGCAGAACGACCGTGTGCTGACCGGGCGTCGCGCCCGTCGCGTTCAGCGCCACGTCCGCGCTCTCGTTGAGTTCACTCAACTGCACGAAATCCAGCACGTCGTTCGGGCCGGTCACCTCGGTCCCCTCGGTCAGCACCAGGAAATCCTCCTGCGGGTCGAACGCGTTGTCCACCGTCGCCACGTCCACGGCTCTCACGTTCTCGGCAAGCACCGCCGGCGACTCGTTGCTGGTCCCCAGCACTTGATCTTGGAACTCGACAGTGCCGTTCACTGCCTGCTGAATCTCTATCGTCGCCGTGTCGGTCACCACGCCGAAGCCGGGCAGGTCCGCCGCCGGAATCGGTGGGCCGAAGTCCTCGGTCGGTGACGGGAAGTGCAGCATCGCCAGCACGTCCGTCGTCGCGTTTATCTCCTGGTCGAGCGTGACCGTCAGGTTGTCCTGAGCGCCGCTCACCACCGTCGAGTTGCCCAGCACCGGCAACCCGGCGGTGTTCTCGTGGATGATGACCTGATAATCGGATGCCGCCTCCGGTTGGAGGTCGCTCGTGTCCACCACGACCTCGGTGGTCGAATCCTCGAACTGCTGACCCGTGACGTTCAGTTCGGCATCGTACACGACAGCGCTGTCCTGTGCCGTGACGGTGTTCGCAATCTCGTCGGAGATGGGTTCACCGATATCAGATTCGTCGAGGTCCCCGGCGACGACGTGGACAGTGTGTTCACCCGGGAACCCGCGGGTGTCCGAGAGACTCACCGGCGGTTGGCCCCCCTCGATGCGCTCGTCCACGGCGATACCACCCGCCACGATTCGGACGCCGCTGTCGTTCACGTAGGTAATCGCGATGTTGTCGTCCGGCCCGGCCGTGACGTTCTCTGCCAGGACGAAATCGAGGGTGCCGGTCTGTCCGGGCACCTGGTCGCTGAGTGTGATCTCGCCGACACCGAGCACCGCTCTGCGGGTGTCCCTGTCGTACGCGGGGTCGGTGATGTTGCGCTCGACCGGCTGGTCGTCCGCGCCGACGAACACCCAGTAGCTGTCGTATGCACCGACCGTGTCGTTCGGTGCGAGCGGGCCGCCCTCGAAGTCACCCGGGAATACGTCCAACTCCGCAACGTTACCCTGAACCAGGTCGAGGTCCTCGGCAAGTGTCAGGTTCGCCGTCGTAGAGATATCGAAGTTCGAACTGACGAAGTTCCAGCCCGTCGCGAGGTCCACCGTTCCAGCGTCGGTGCTCGTAGTCTCGAAGGTGTAGCCGAGACGGGCACCGTCGTTGGCCGCGGTGAGATACACCCCCTGGTTGAGATTGCTGTCCGTGTCGAACACCGGGTCGGTGACTGTGTCGTACGTGCCGTTTGCCGCGTCCCAGACGTTCACCGCGCTGACGTTCTCGGTGACCAGTTCGGCTGCCTGCGGGACCGACTCCAGGTTGTAGCCCTCGTCGAGCGAGGCAGCCTCGTGGACGACCCTGACCTCGGCGGGGTCGGTGACGTTGTACCCCACGAGGCCGACCGTCGCGCTCTCGGTTGGCGGGAGCGAGAGCACCACCGGATCGAACGTGGCCGTGAGATTTCCGTCGGTGATAGTGGCTGTTGTTGCGTTCTGTCCGCCGACGGTGACTGTCGCGTTGACACCGTCGACCGGAGTACCGCCGTCGTCGACGATGCCACTCGCACCGACGGTCACCGTTCCCTCGTCGGCGACGGTTCCGATAAAGGAGACGTTTACTGTCGTCTCGTCTGCCGTCTGGTCCACACCGACACCCGTGTCCGCCGACTGTGCGGCGGCCGCTCCCCCCAGGGCGATTAGTACAACCACTACAGATACCGCCAGTACGAGCGGACCCGTCGGACGGGTCATGCCAATACCACCACCCGGTGTCTGCATTCGCCGCAACTCCGAGGCGACTGCCTCGACTGTTGGCTGGGCAGTTCCGGGCTGGCACGACCACTGTTAAATATACTCGTCTCATCCATAGGTGTCCCTGTCCGGAACGTGTATGCACAGACACTTATAATCCACTGTCTGAGAAACGAATCTACCACAAGCGACCGCAGCAACACGTACAGAGCCGCTCCGTGACCGGCGGTGTGGAATGGCGGTCCCCCTGCTGTCGGGCGATTCGACGGGTGTTACTCGCCCGATAGGCCCGTCGTCCAGTGATTTGACACACCGGACAGACAGACGGCGTCCGATGTCCGGATTGTCGACAGTTCACCCGACCGTCGTATCGACTGACACGCACTCGGTGTGGGGCGTTTTGGACGGGTAGTTTATCTTGGGCCCGCTCGTACACAGTGTAGGTAGAATGGGTACATCACGAACATGCGCGCGAGAGCGGCGAGCACAGAGCGAGTTAGTCGGGTTCGTGCTGATAATCGGACTGGTACTGCTTGGTTCTGCGGTGGTCGTCGGATTCGGTGCGCTCGCAATCAGCGACACCGAAGAGCAACTCTCCGCCGACCGTGCCGAGAAAGCACTGACCCAGTTCGACTCGAAAGCCGCGCTCGTCGCGCTCGGCGAGTCGAATGCCCACGATGTATCGTTCGGGAGTGGCGTGACCGCCGGTAACGGGCTGGAACTCCGGGAGACTGGCTGGATGCGGGTGACTATCACCGACAGAACGGACGGGTCGACCGAACAGGTTATGAACATCTCGCCGCTCGGGGCTCTCGTCTACGAGGGCGAACAGAGCAAACTGGCCTACCAGGGCGGCGGTGTCTGGCGCGAAGACGAGCGCGGTGGTCAGATGATCTCGTCACCCGAGTTTCACTACCGGGGCGAGACGCTGACCCTGCCCGCAATCAACGTCTCCGCGTCCGGGAGCGTCGACGAGCAACTGACCATCGAACGCGAGAGCAGTGTCCAGCACTACCCCAGTCCTGCCAGCGGCAAGTTCAATCCGGTTCGGAACAGCGTGGTCAACGTCACCGTGGGCAGTGAGTTCTACCGTGCTTGGGGGGAGTACTTCGAGGCGCGAACGGACGGACAGGTAGAGCTCGACGGGGACAATCAGACCGCGTCACTGACCCTCTCCTCGCCCATCGGCAACATCACTGCCGAGAGTATCGTCGCCGGACAGGCGTCCAGGGGTAACCTCACCTTCCAGGGGAATCCACAGCATCCCTGTCACAGCGGCGGCAGCATCAAGCCACCGTACGCCGACAGCTACAACTCGAGTAAAGGGGGGTACTGTGACCAGTACGACGAAAGCGAAATCAATTCCGCGGGTGATATTACGTTCGGCGGGAGCATAACTACCGACTCGGCGTCCGGGGCGGTGCAGGGTGAGCTCGTCTCGGGGGCGAGCCTCGAGTTACACGGGAACGCCCCGATATACGGGAATATCAGCTACGTCGATAGCTGTCAGGTCACCCGGGGCGGTAAGCCGGGGTGCGAGAACGCACAGGCAAGCGGTCCGTACTCGGTCGAACAGATAGACGACGTCCAGCCGAGTCCGCGCATCGACTTCGCCATCGACAGTGCCGCCACGGACGTCTACAGGGGCGGCGAACGCGTCGACCTCGGGACAGGTGCGACCGAGACCGCCACACTCGATTCCGGGGAGTACCACACCGACAGTATCGACCTCGATAACGAGGATGTGGTACTCGACACGAGCAACGGTGAGATCACGCTGATAGTAAACGAAACAATTCGGCTCACGGGCGGTTCGAACCTCACCGTCGTCGGAGACAACGATGCCAACGTCTACGTCGACGGTGGCGGTCCGGGGGTAACCGATATGGAGATCGCAGACAGCACCGTGTTCGCGCCGAACAACGACGCGAGCAAACTGACCGTGCTCGGCAGGTCAAACTTCACGGCGACGGTCGAGGGGGAGTACACCGGTGTCATCTACGGACCGCCCGGCGAGAGTGGAACCGGCAGTGTGGACGTGTTCGGTCACGTCTACGGAGCCATCGTGACGGGTGACCTGACCGTCGGCGGCACCGGCGGCGTCGGCGGCGGGGCCGGTGGAACCATCCACTACGACACTGAGCTGCAGGACCAGCAGGTCGTCCCGCCCGACCGGTCTATCATCCGGCTCACCTTTCTCCACATAACAGAGAACACCATTACCGTCGATGGCTGACCCGCGAGTATAACTTCTGAGAACGGGACCGGGCGGGTTATTCGGCGTGTGCCCGTAGTCTACGATATGCTGACACGAGACAGGCAAGACGCCGGGGAGCGGTCACAGGCACAGACAATCGGGTTCGTGCTCGTCATCGGGTTCGTGGTGCTGGGGTCGGTACTGGTCGCGGTGTTCGGGGCGATGGCAATCAGCGACACGCAGAACCAGCTTTCGGCCGAGAGCGCCGAGAAGGCGCTGACCCAGTTCGACTCGAAGGCCGCACTCGTCGCACTCGGCGAGTCGGATGCCCACGACGTGTCCTTTGGCTCGGGCGGGGTGGGGAGCAACGACATCTCGGTCGAACCGGAGAACGGCTGGATGAACGTCACCATCACCAACCGCACGACCGAGCGGGTGGTCGGGTACGACAACATCACGCTCGGCGCGCTCGTCTACGAGGGCAACAACGAGCGACTGGCCTACCAGGGTGGCGGTGTCTGGAGCGTAGACCGGAACGGCGGACAGATGGTGTCCGCCCCCGAGTTTCACTACCGCGGGTCGACACTGACCCTGCCGGCGGTGAGTATCGAGGGTGACGGGACGCTCAACGAGCGGATGACGATAGAGCGTAACTTCACCCGGCAGGTGTTTCCGAACGCGAGCAACCCGGAACTCACCAACCCGCTCGACAACCACGTCGTCAACGTCACTGTCGGCAGCGAGTTCTACCGCGCCTGGGGCGAGTACTTCTCCGAGCGGACCGACGGCGAGGTGGAACTGGACGACAGCGAGGAGACCGCGCGGCTGACGCTGGTCACGCCGATCGGCGAGGTCACCGTCAAGGGCGCACTCGCCGGACAGGAGTCGTCGGGCAAACTCCTCGTCCAGGGCAACCCACACCACCCCTGCTCCAACTCCGGGTCACATCCACCCTACATCGATACGTTCGACTCCAGCGAGGGGGCGTACTGTGACCAGTACGACCCCGACGAGGTGAGCGACTCGGACGAACTCGTGTTCGGCGGCGACATCGAGACGGCGGCGTCGGCCGGCGAGATTCAGGCCGACCTGGTCTCCCGCGGGCAGATGACTCTCGCCGGGCAGATGGACTACTACGGGAACTTCAGTTACACCGACGGCTGCACCGTGAAGACCGGGCCGGCAAAGAACTGCGAGGATGCACAGGCCGACGGGTACATCACCGAACAGATCGGCGGCATCGAACCGAGTGACTCCATCCAGTCGGTCGTCGAGCGGACCGTCCAGCAGGCCAGCACCGAGTACCCCGTCGTGACCCTCACCGACGGGACGACCCTGACCGCCGGCGACTACTACATCGACAGCGGCATTGAACTCGACGACGACAACGTGACACTCGACACGAGCGGCGGCGACATCACGGTCGCGGTCGAGGGGGCGATGGAACTGGAAAACGGCGCGAACATCACCGTCGTCGGTGACGGCGAGGCGAACATCTACGTCAACGGGACCACCGCGGGCGACGACATGGAGATAGAGGGGAGTACCGTGTTCTCACCACAGAACAACGCGACCCGGCTGACGGTGCTCGGCGGGGAGAACTTCGTCGGCAAGATTGTCGACAGTGCGGCCTTTTCGGGCACCGTCTACGCCCCCGCCGGCGAGGACGGCACCGGCGAGGTGGTGGTCGACCGCAAGGGCACGGTCTACGGGGCCATCGTGACCGGTGATATGATACTCGGCCAACCGTCGGGCGGCGTGGGCGCGTCGGTCCACTTCGACACGCAACTCACCGACGAGCAGGTCGTCCCGCCGACAAAGAACATCATCCCCGTTACCTACCTGCACATCACCGAGAACCAGATCAGCGTCTCCGACTGATTCACCGACTCTGGAGAACAGCGTCGGTCCGCCGGTCGGGTTCCCTGCGGATATCGGGAGAGACTGATCCGGCGTGACCGGTGTCTCGACTGTCGGTCGAACACAAGGGAGCAGGGGCGGGAAACCCCTGCGTGTGACACTACGGAGCCAAATGGCTCCGTATATGTTTTGTGGTCCCTCAGTTTTAAACGCTACGGCGATGCGACCGCATTGACCTCCTCCACGCCCTAAAGAACGTGGAATCACGAGGACGTCATGGCAGGTCGAGCAGAGCGTCGACGTCGAGACTGTCGGTCAGAACTGTCGCCATGCGCTGGACAGTCTCCGGGCGCTGGGTGCGACCGGAGCGAAGCAGTCGCTCGGTACGGTCGACTGTCACGCGGGTCTCACCCTCGACGAGCAACACCGGCACCCCTTCGTCGCTGGCCCGGCCGAGAACGGCGTTCGGGGGGCGGTAACCGCCGGTGAGCACGAGACAGACAACACCCGAGGCCTCGAAGGCGGCCGTCTGGATGTCCGGGCGGTCGCCACCGGTTATCACTGCGGCGTTGCGCGTCCGCCGGAACGTCTTTAGCGCAGCGCTTGCACCCATTGCTCCGACCGCGAACCGCTCGACACGTCCGGTCGTATCGACGGTCGGGGTGAGCAGTTCCGCACCGAGGTAGTCGGTCAACTCCGCGACGGTGACACCGGCGAGCTGCTCGTCGTGGGTGACCACCCCGAGGCTGTCGACACCACGACTGTCGAGAAACGGTATCACGTCGTCTGTCAACTCCTGGAACGCCGGGGCCGACACGTCGTTGTAGAGCACGCCCGCGAGTCGGTCACCGATCGCATCGGCCGCGTCGAGTATCCCGTCCACGTCCCCCGGGTCGGTGTAGTGGCTGACCAGCAGTACCTCGGTGTCGAGCAGCGCCGCCACGTCGGGGTCGGTCAGGTCGACGATACCGCCCGTGGCGAGTCGGTCTCCCCCTTCCAGGACCACGACATCGCTGTCGGCTGCGAGCGAGTCGAACGCCGACTCGATGCGCTCGCGCAGTGCCGCGGGGTCTTCGCGCCCGCGGACCGCCTCCCTGACGAACGTCGGCGAGTACACCACCGGTTCGAGTTCGTCCAGCCCTGCGTCGAGACCGAGGAGCCGCTGTGCCAGCGCCGGGTCCTGGTCGCGTGTCTTGCCGACAGCGCTCTCGGGGCTGGTCCCTTTCGGTTTCATGTACGCGACCGACGCGCCGCGCTCGCTCGCGAGTTTCGCCAGCGCGATTGCGATTGCCGTCTTGCCTGTGCCGCCCTCTGTCGACGTGACGAGTAGTCTGGTCATTGTGTCTCCCTGTCGAGGCTGTCCGGGTCGAGTGTGAGCCGCAGGTCCACCGCCACGACGCCGTCCGGCCCGGCGACGAGCGGGTTGATGTCCAGTTCGGTGATGGCCGGGAAGTCGGTGACGAGCTGTGACACCCGCTGGACCGTCTCCACGAGTGCGTCCACGTCCGCGGGCTGGCGTCCACGGGCACCGTACAGCAGCGGTCTCGAATCCAGTTCGTCGAACATCCCGCGGGCCTCGGGTTCGGAGACCGGCGCGACACGGACCGCCGTGTCGGACAGCACCTCGACGAAGATGCCGCCCAGTCCGACCATCACCAGCGGACCGAACTGCGGGTCCTGCGTGACACCGACGATCGTCTCGGTCCCGCGCTCCGTGTCGACGAGTTCCTGTACCTGGACGCCGAGCACCACCGCGTCGGGCTGGTAGTTGCGCGCACGGACGACCAGGTCCTCGTAGGTGTCGGCGACCGCATCGGGCGAGACACCCACCTCGACGCCGCCGATGTCGGACTTGTGGCTGATATCCGGGCTGACGATCTTCATCACGACATCGCCGCCGAGACGCTCGGCCACCTCGCGCGCCTCGCCGGGGCTGTCCACGACCGTCCCCTCGGGCGTGGGAATCCCGTACGCCGACAGCAGGTCCATCGCCTCGACGCCGAGTCGGGTCTGTCCCCGGTCGACCGCATCGGTCAGTATCTCCCGTGCGCGCCCGCGCTCGACGTTGAACTGTTCGGGTGGGGTGTACTCGCGCCGGCGGACAGCGGCGTACCGTTCGAGTGCCGCGAGCGCGTTCACGGCGCGTGCGGGGTCGAAGTAACTCGGGATACCGGCGGCCGCGAGCCGTGCGGCCGCGGTGTCGGTCGAACTACCACCCATCAGCGTCGCCGCCACCGGCAGGTCGTGGCAGTCCTGGAGTCCGACGAGTTCGTCGGCCAGCGCCTCGAAGGAGAGTGTCGCGGTCGGACACGAGACCACGACGGCCATCCCGACGGCGTCGTCGGCGAGCACGACATCGAGTGTCTCGGCGAACCGCTCGACCGACGCGTCACCGATGACGTCGACGGGGTTGTAGCTGGTCGCGCTCGCCGGCAGAATCTCGCGCAGGCGGGCGCGCGTCCCGTCACCGAGTGTCGCGAGGTTCAGCTCCGACCCCCCGACGGCGTCGGTAGTTATCACCCCGGGACCGCCGGCGTTCGTGACGACGGCGACCCCGTCGGTGTCGGGGAGTGGCTGGCCGGCCAGCATCGAGGCGTAGTCGAACAGTTCCTGTACGGACTCGGCCCGGAGCACGCCGGCCTGGCGCAGTCCCGCCCGGTAGGCCGCCTCGCTGCCCGCGATTGCGCCGGTGTGTGAGGCCGCCGCCGACGCACCCGCCTCGGTCTGTCCGGACTTGACGACCACCACCGGTGTCTCGGCGGTCACCTCGCGGGCCGTCTCGACAAAGGCCGCCCCGTCGGTGATGTCCTCCAGGTAGCCGAGCACGACGTCGGTCCCGGGGTCCGCCCCCCACTCGCGGAGGAAGTCACTCTCGTCCAGCACGGCCTTGTTCCCCAGCGAGACGACGTGACGGAACCCGAGACTGCGGTCGGCCGCCCAGTCGAGCACAGCCGTGACGAGTGCGCCGGACTGGCTCATAAAGGAGAGCGACCCGGGGTCGGCGTTTCGCGGGCCGAACGTCGCGTTCATCCCGACGGCTGTGCTCAGGACACCGAGCGAGTTCGGCCCGACGAGGTTCAGGTCGTACTGTTCGGCGATGGCGCGCAGTTCCTGCTCGCGGCTCGCCTCGCCGGCCTCGCTGAACCCCGCGGTGATGACGACGACGTTCCCGATACCGGCCCGTCCCGCGCTCCGGACCACCTCGACAGCGACCGTCGGCGGCACCACCACCACCGCGAGGTCGGCGTCGGTCGCGCGGACGTCGTCGTAGCAGGGCACCCCCAGCACCGTCTCGCGGTTGGGGTTGACCGCGAGCACCTCGCCCTCGAAGTCGTCGAGGAGATTCTGAGTGATCGCCCGGCCGACGCTGCCCGCCTCGTCCGAGGCCCCGACGACGGCGACCCGCTCGGGCGCGAACAGTCTCTCGAGTTCGCCCATCCACTCACGGTTGACTCTCCCGCGTCATATAGCTGCTGACCGGACTCACTCCTCGCCGGCGGCCCGTGCAGCAACGGTGTTCGCGTCGACCACCGTTTTGAACAGCACCGCGACGATACCGCCGAACAGAAACGCCGCACCGACGAGCGCGAGCACCAGTCCGACTGCGGCACCGAACAGCGGCCCGACGCTGGTGAGCGGAAACGACGATAGAAACAGGCCAAGTCCGAGCGGGTACAGCAACGTTCCGAGCACGGTGACAACGAGCAACCGGCGCATCTCGCCGTGCAGGGCGTAGGCAAACGACGAGTCGAAGTCGGCGGACGAGTCGCTCAGGACCTCCTCGGGGTCGGGCATACACGGGTGGTAGCGCGAGTGATAGGTAAGTGTTTGTATGTCAGTCCGCCGACGCCGCGGGTGTCTCACCGGGGACACCGCCCGAGGGGAGCAGGGTGGCGCGGTACAGCCACGCCATCGCGGCGACGACGACGAACAGGAACGCCGCCCCGAGAACGGTGGCCCCGAGTCCGAACAGTTGGGGGAGACAGAACATCCTGAGCGTCTCGTCGGTTTCGAACAGTAGTCCGAGTCCGAACAACTAGTTCGGCTTGGCTCTCCTCAGTGATTATCGCGTTTCAGCGCGGAAAGAAACTCAGGTCGAACTCGACATCCCGCCGTCGACGACGAGCGACTCTCCGTTGACGTACCCAGAGAGATCACTGGCGAGATACAGCGCTGCATCGGCGACGTCACCGGGCGTTCCGCCCCGTCCTAACGGCACCGTCTGCAAGACCGATTCCTCGGCCTCGGTGCCGAAGATAGGGACGTCTTCGGTGGTCATAGAGGTCTCGATCAGACCGGGATGGATGGCGTTGACTCGGACCCCCTCGGGGCCGAGTTTCGCTGCCAGCGAGTAGGTGAGCAGCCGAACAGCGCCTTTCGAGGCTGTGTATGTGACGTGGTCTGCCGCGCCTTCGAGTCCAGCGACACTGGAGATGTTGATGATGGTGCCACCGCCGTTGTCGACGAGTCGTCGCGCAGCGGCTTGGGCTCCGAAAAATACTCCCCGAACGTTGATATCCATAAGAAACTCGTACTCCTCTTCGGTTACCTCGAGAAACTCCTCGGAGCGAAACACCCCGGCATTGTTGACCATGTGATCGATGCCGCCGAAGGCCTCGGCGGCCTCGACGGCGTCGTCGAGGTCGTCCGTATCGGTGACGTCCGTCTCGACGAACGTTGCCTCAATATCGTGTTCCTCTGTAACGAGCTCGTGGGTCGGCTGGCCGCCTTGGCGTGGCTCCTCGCGGATATCCGCGACGACGATATCTGCCCCCTCCTCGGCGAACTGTCGTGCGATTGCCCGTCCGTTCCCGCTCGCTGCGCCCGTGATTACTGCCGTGTCATCTGACAGCATATGTGACATGACGTACGGGGCCTGCACATATCATTTTTTCGACGCGCCCAGACAGCGACATACGCACTCCTCGGCCGTGGTGGGAATCGACTCTGACAGGGTGAGATACACGGCATCCCGCCCCAGCGCGGGAGTGGGCTCATGTTGTGAACTACCCTACCCTACTCGCTCACAGCTAAAGCACTATCCCGAGCACGGTGACGACGAGCAACCGACGCATCTCGGCGTGCAGGGCGTAGGCAA
>CAYZGA010000032.1:1171-20912 GCA_964477945.1 uncultured Halobacteriales archaeon | reverse complement strand
CCCCTCGAGTTCGGACATCACCCGGTCGTCCGGGATAGCGCCCATGTCGATGAGATCGAGCGAGTGCATCCGCTCGGTCTCGACGTTGTCGTGAACCAGTACCTTCGAGAGGTTGAGTCCCATGTCGAAGACGACGACATCCTCGCCCGCGCGGACGGCCGTCATCTGTCGGCCAACCTCCTCGTAACCGCCGATTGTTGCAATCTCGATTTCCATTGCTATCACGCCGAGGCGACCGCCCCGCGGGGCGACCGGCGACGGGAACACCCGACCTGCTGTCGCTGGTCCCGATACTGTGAACCCCCGTCGGGCGTGCGGGCCGGGACGGCGTTCGCCGTCCGAGCCGGGCACACCGTCTCCCGGAGGTCTGCCGGTCACCCTCGTTGTCCCGGGGCGACCGGTCGCTCGGATAGACTATCTTTTTTCGCCAGCGGCAAAAGAACGTTGGTATCGACGTTCCCGCGGGCCGACACCTGGCGGGTCGGTGACCATACCTCGCCCGACCACGCCGAGACGTCTCACCGGACGGTCGTCCCGGCGACACCGGTGTCGAGGAACTGCCCGAGGCCGTCGAGTCCGAAGATGGCCGCCGGGCCGTCGACCCCGAGCAGTGCCCGGACCTTGCCGGCCATGCCGCCGGTCACGTCGGTCGCCTCGCTGTCGCCGAGCACCGCCGCCACGTCCTCGTAGTCGGTGATCTCGGGGACGACCGCGCCGTCGTCGAGGACACCGGGAACCGTCGAGCAGACACCGACGCGGTCGGCCCCCAGCGCGTCGGCGAGCGCGACCACTAGGTCGTCCCCGCTGAGGACCGTCCCCCCGGTTCCCTCGTGGACGACGACGTCGCCGTGCAGGACCGGAACGAACCCCTCGGCGAGCATCGACACGACGGGTTCGGCCGGGCAAGTGACCGCGTCGTCGGTCCGCCGGACCAGCGAGAGCGGGCGCACGGGCAGGGCCGGAACACCGGCGGCGTCGAGTTCAGAGACGACCTGTTCTGTGAGACGGCCCATCGCCCGGTGAACGTCGACGAGCGCGGCCGCGTCCCGACTGCCGTCGGTGGCGGAGACGCCGGCGGCGGCAGCCGCCGGGTGACCGAAGCTCCCGCCGCCGTGAACCACGACCAGCGACGCCGGCCGCGACCCGTCGACCCGCCGGCCGACGGCGCTCGCGGCGGTCCGCAGTGCCGTCTCGTCGACCGTCTCCGACTCGGTCTTGTGGGTGATGACGCTCCCGCCGAGTTTGAGTACCGTCGTCATGACTCCCCCCGACGGAGACCGTCGGTGTCCAACTCCGCCCGGAAGGCCCGCTCGCAGGCCGGCACGTACGCGAGTGCACCCTCGAGGGCTGCTGGGTCCCCGAGCGCGACGATACAGCCGCCCCCGCCCGCGCCGGTGAGTTTCGCACCCGTCGCCCCGGCGTCACGGGCGGCCCAGACCATCGCGTCCAGCGACCGCGAAGAGACACCCAGCGCCGAGAGCAACCCGTGGTTGACGTTCATCAACTCGCCGAGCGTCTCGCGGTCGTCAGCCGCGAGCGCGTCCTCGCCGCGACGGACGAGGTCACCAACCGTCGAGACGGTGTCGGCGACGAACGGGTACCGCTCGCGGCGGGCACGCACCTGCGCGACGAGCGCGCCGGTATCGCCGGCCCCGCCGTCGTACCCGACCACCAGCGGAAGGTCCGGTGTCGCGAGCGTGCGACAGTCCGCCCCCTCGACGCGGACGGCCCCACCCATCGTCGCACAGAACGTGTCCGCCCGGGAGGCCCCGCCGTCCTGCACGTCGTGTTCGACCCGGTAAGCGCGGTCCGCGAGCTCCTCGCGGGGCAGTTCCACCCCGAGTTCGCGGGCCGCCGCGTCGATCGTCGCCACGACCACCGACGCCGACGAGCCCAGCCCCGCACCCAGCGGAATGTCACTGTCGACTGTCACCTCGAACCCCGCTGTCCGGGCGGTCTCGACACCCCGGTCGGCCGCGGCATCGCGGGCCTGGTCGACGGCCCCGTTCACGTACGCCGTTGCCGCCTCGACCAGCGACGGCGGAACCTCAACCTCGGGTGTGGTGTCTGGGCCGTCGTACTCGACGGCGAACCCGTCGAGCGAGAGGTCGCCCGCCTGGACCCGGAGCCCCTCGGCGCGGCGCTCGGCCGTGACCCGCGCCCGGAGTCCGATTGCGCAGGGGACCGCCGGTTCGCCGTAGACGACCGCGTGTTCCCCGAACAGGTAGACCTTCCCGGGAGCACTCGATGCGACCATACACGCGTTCCGGCGGCCGGCCTCTTCGGGATTTCGGACCGTCTCGTACTGATTCCGTCGAGTCATTCCGGTATCGACCGCACGACCGTGTTCACGCCGGCACACAGTCGCAGTATTGACCTCCTCCACGCTCTAAAGAACGTGGAATCCCGGCAAAGGATTCCCGGCTTTCACCGTTTCAGGTTTCAAGACGCATACGTTCCAAGCGTCTCTTGCTGAGTTTCAGCATCAGCTTGGCTGTCTTGCGGCCCGGTCAATGAGGCCCCGTCCCCGCCCGAGTCATCGACAACCTCCTTCTCACCAGAAGTCTGGTCGCTTTGGGGTTGGCTCTCTCCAGCGGGGTAGCGGTCTGCGATGTTCAGTGCGCCGTTTATGTCGGCTTGATACGTAGATACCCAACAGTCGTTATTGGTACAACTGAATGTTGCCTGATGCCTGCGTGACCCGACTTCTTTACACGCATGGCACTCCTTCGACGTATTCCGAGGGTTGACTGTCGAAACCTCAATGCCACGTTCTTGAGCTTTGTACGTGATTTGACTGTGGAGTTTAGCGAACGCCCACCCGTGGAGACGGCGGTTCATGTACGAACCGTAGTCCATGTTCTCACGGATGTCGGTCAGGTTTTCAAGCACTACCATCCCACCGTCAACAGTGGCAACGTGTTCGACTATCTCCCGACTCACAGTATGGAGTATGTCGTCTATCTTTTGCCATATCTCGTCGCCATATCTATCGGTCAATACGTCGGCTTCACGGCGTTGTAGTCGGCGCATCGCCGTGAAGTACCGTTCGCGTAACTCTCTCACTGTCTTTGCTTCCTCGGTCCACAGTCTCGGCGCAGTTGGAGAGCCGCAGTCCTCACGGTGACACACCGTCGCAAGTGCAGCTTCTCCAATGTCTACACCGACCGGAGTAACATCGTCTGACTCCGAGCAGACGCTATCAGCAACGTCGAAATGGACGGTAATGTGCAGATACCAGTCATCATCTTCCTCAACCAGTCGAAACTCACCCGGTTTTGCATCTCCCGCGTACAGCGCCTCGACCAGCGGGCGTTGTTCCGGGTTGACACCAGCAGGGAACCACAGATTGTAGTCCTCGTGGTGTGGGACTTTCAGATACCACTCGTAGGCGTTCTGTGGCTTGTAGTCAATGTCGAATCCTTCATCAGTGAATTTCACTGGATGCTCGTCAGTCAACTCATCGGCATCGTATGAGTCGCCAGTCAGTTGCGGGACGTACTTCTTCAGGGCGTTTTTTGCGTAGCCACTGAGGTCGTACTGGACTACTACATCGTTCGTCGCTGACTGTGTCTCGCACCCTTGCTGGAACGCTTCATCCAGCGCACGACGGTACTCTGTCTGCGTTTCGCGTAGCTTCTGGTGCTTATTCGTCGTCGGGTTGACCAGTCGTGCCTCAAGCGTTTTCGTCGGCATCAGTCAGTCGTCGTTGTCTGTCGTTCTCACAACCTTGACCGTTTCTCCAAGCCAGTCTTTCGGCACGTAGACGTGAGCGCCATTCCCGTGGCTACTCACCCCTTTTTCCACGACTTCGTGCCCTTCGATGCTAAATTCGTCCACACAGGATATATATTTGGCCCATACATTAATCTTGGGGGATTGGGGTAGCTGAGTACCGCCTGTTCGCTCAACCCCCGCCTAAAGACGGCGGTATGCGCTCACGTCTGTATCAGTATCAGGCCGGACAGGTCTCTCTCGTGACGAGGTCCGCGCCGGTGAACTCGAACCGCGCACCGCCGTCCTCGCTCTCGGTGACGGTGACCTCCCAGCCGTGTGCGTCGGCGATGGCCTCGACGATTGCGAGCCCCAGTCCGGTCCCCTCGTCGGCTGTCGAGTACCCCCGGTCCAGCACCTGGTCGCGGTCACTGTCGGGGATACCCGGGCCGTCGTCTGCGACGTAGAACCCGTTCGGGAGCCCCCCGACGGTCACGGTCACGTCCCGGGGACCGTGGTCGATGGCGTTCCTGAACAGGTTCTCGAGCAGTTGCCGGAACCGGTCGGGGTCGACACGGAGCACCCGGTCACAGTCGACGAGCAACGTCCCGTCGCCCGTCTCGACGGTGTGCCAGCAGCTGCTCACGAACTCCGCGAGCGACACCTCGCTTCGCTCGTCGACGTGTTCGCCGGTTCGTGCGAGCTGCAGCAGGTCGTCGATGAGTGTCTCCATCCGGTCGTGAGCCTGCGCGGCCCTGTCGAGGTGTTCGCTGTCGGTGGTCTCGCGTGCCAGGTCCACCCGGAGCGCCGCCACGTTCAGCGGGTTGCGCAGGTCGTGACTGACCACGCTCGCGAACTCCTCGAGACGGTCGTTGGAGCGTTCGAGTTCCTCGCGTGCCGTCTCGAGTTCGCGCTCGCGCTCCCGACGCTCCGTGACGTCCCGGAGGAGCACCGCGTACCCGCCCATCGGCGACGGACCGTCGACCGTGGAGACTCGCACCGAGTAGTAGCGTGTCTCGCCGTCGACGGTCAGTGTCACCTCGTCGGGGTGGTCCTCGCCGGCCACGGGAACCGCACCGAGTTCCGGGACAAACTCCGAGACGTCGTTCCCGACACTGTCGGCGTCGAGCGCCGGCGCGATACGCCGGGCCGCGTCGTTGTAATCGACCAGCCGTGCGTCGCTGTCCAGCACGAACAACGGGTCGCCGAGTCGCTCGACCACCACGTCACGGGCAATCGGCGCGAGGTCCGCAAACGAGTGTTTGAACACCGCGTACGTGATGACGAACACGAACACCGAGATGCCGAGTGCCGTGTGGTCGTAGGTCGGGACCGGCGTGAGACCGGCACGCGAAGCAACGGACGGGGTAAGCCCGACGAGGATGCCCGCGACCAGCACGAACGGCTGTGTCTTCGAGTGGTACCGGGCGCTCGTGAAAAGCTCCCAGAGGTAGTATGCACCGAGACCGACACCGGCGAAGGTGTACCCCAGTGCGACCACGCGAACGGGGCCGAGCGTCGTCGTCACGTGCGGGAACGGGTCGGACTGGAGCGTCGTCGAGGCGTAGTAGAGGTCGTGAAACGGAGTCGTCAGACCGAACGCGAGCAGTCCGAGGTAGACCGCGCCGAACAGTCGGAACACAGTGTTCTCGCGCGGATTGCGGCCGGTGTAGTCGGCGACGAACCCGAACCAGGCCAGCACTGCTGTCAACCCGCTGGCCACCCAGGCGACTGTGAGCAGGCGGTGTACCGCCCGACTGTCCACGAGCACACTGGTCGCCGAGACGACGGCCCACGCCGACAGCACCACCATCAGCCCCCCGAGCCAGCGCCGCGACGACATCTCCGTTCGCAACACCCAGTACGCCAGCCCTGCGGTCAGCAGTGCTGTCCCGATGTACACCCCGCCGTACACCGCCGTCAGCGTCTCTGCCGAAACCATCGTGGCGACTTGTGAAACACTTGTGATGCTACGATATTTAATCCTCGTGTTCGGCTATCACCGGCGATAACGGTGACCGGGACAGTCCGACGGCGCCCGATTCGGCAGCGCAGTCGACAGTCCCCGGACGTGGTCGGGTCAGGTCCCGTCGGTTCCGCAGCGGATCCGGTCCTCGGCGGCGGCGCGGGCCTCGTCGGGGTCGAACGCGTCGACGACAGCGTCGAGGTCGGTCCCCCGCTCGCGGAGGTCGCGGGCGTGGGCGGTGACGTTCGGGAGCGCCCGGACCACGTTGTCGACGATAGGGACAGCGGCGACAGTCGCCGACCGGGACAGCGGGTTCAGGTCGACCACGAGTTCGGTCTTGCCCATCTCGCCGAGCGCCTCGGCCCGGTCGCCGTCCTCCAGCGGCACCAGCACCACGTCGGCGGCGTAGATGCCGTCGGCGTCCACCTTCGCGCGCTCGTGGTCGAGACCGGGAATCCGCGCGTCGGCCGCGAGTCCCTTTACACTGCTCGCGCCGTGCTCGCGGAGGTGCTCCGCGATGGCCGCGACCCGCGTTTCGGTCCGGTTGAACAGGTTGACCTCCAGGTCTGCCCCCGTCACGTCGGCCAGTGTCACCGCCGCCTCGGGGGCGAGCGCGGCGACGTTCCCGTTGACCGACAGGACCGGGTGGTCGGCGCGCAGCAGGTGTGCCGCGGCGACCCGCTCGGCCGTGTCCGCGCTTGGAATCGTTTGCTCGCCGAGCAGGTAGTCGAACGCCTCGCCGCGTCCCTGTGCGACGAGCCCCTGCCGGCTCGTGATGCCCGCGTCGACACCGTCCTCGATGCGGTGGCGCTGCAACAGTGACTCGTACCGGGGGTGTGACTCCGGCAACTCCTCCATGCGCTACTGTCGCCACGCGGTGAGGAAAGCCCACTGGTTCGGGCGCCAGTGCTATCTCCTTGCCCCCCGATGTGCGCGTATGACCGGACTCGTCTTCTTCCGGACAGCCGACCGCGAGCGTGTCGTCACGTTCTACACCGACCGCCTCGGGTTCGGGCGCTGGCTCGAACAGGACGGGGGCTGTACGATTCTCCGCCGCGACAACCTGCTCGTCGGGTTCTGTGACGCCGCGGAGACCGAAACCGAGGGTATCGTCACCGTCGCTGTCGCGGACCGGGCCGCCGTCGACGCACTGTACGACGACCTGACCGACGTTGCGACGTCCGCACCCGAGTACAACGAGGCGTTCGACATCTACCAGTTCTTCGCGACCGACCCCGACGGGCGGACCGTCGAGGTCCAGACCTTCGAGCACCCGACACCGCCCGTGTGAGCGGGCGCGGACACCCTCGTGAGCACCCCGACCCGGTCCGGAGACAGTTCACCTGGGGAGTCGTTCCGAGTCTGACCTGGCGGGCAGGTCTAGCTCCGAGAGCACCTCCTCGAACCGGTCGTGTGCCCGGTTCAACTCCTCGACGTCGGGGTCGTCGTCAAGCAGTTGCTCGGCGTCGTCGACGATGCGTTCGAGACCGGCCGCAACCTCGGGGTCGGGGTCGTGCTCGGAGAGCACCCGTCGAGCGCGCGAGACGGAGTCCTCGACGCGGTTGCGGGCCTCGACCCGTCGCCGTCGTCGCCTGTCGGCGGCCTCGTGTCGGCGGGCACTCTCCCGCATCTCCGATATCTCCTCGGACGAGAGCCCGACACCACCCTCGATGGTGACCGCCTCGGACTGACCGGTGTTCACCTCCTCGGCGCTGACCTGGACGATACCGTCGGTGTCGATGGCGAAGGTCACCTCGATGCGGGGGACACCGGCCGCAGCAGGCGGGATGTCACGGAGCGTGAACTCGTCGAGCAAAGCGTTGTCCTCGGCGCGCTCGCGCTCGCCCTGGTAGACACGTATCTGGACCTCGGTCTGTTCGTCGCTCGCGGTCGTGAAGTCCTTCGCGGCGCGGGTCGGGACTGTGGTGTTCCGGGGGATGACACGCTCGAACAGGCCACCCCGCACCTCGACACCGAGCGAGAGCGGCGTCACGTCGACCAGCACCACGTCCTCGAGGTCGCCGGCGAGGACACCCCCCTGGATGGCAGCGCCGAGCGCGACCGTCTCGTCGGGGTTGCGGTCACACCGTGGCTCGGTCCCCGTGAGTCGCTCGACGGTTCGACGGACGGCCGGCATCCGTGTCGACCCGCCGGTCAGCAGCACCTCGTCGATGTCGTCCGGCGAGACCCCGGCGTCGGCCATCGCCTGCTCGGTGGGACCGATGGTCCGCTCGACCAGGTGGGCTGTTCGTTCCTCGAACTCGCTCCGGGTCACCGTGTACGAGAGGTCCTGCGGGCCGGCGTCGGTCGCCGCGACGAACGGAACGCGCAGCGTCGTCTCGACCCGCGAGGAGAGTTCGACCTTTGCCTGCTCGGCGGCCTCCGTCAGGCGCTGCATCGCCTCGCGGTCCTCGCGCAGGTCCACCCCGTGCTCGCGCTCGAACCGGTCGACCGCCCAGCCGATGAGTTTGGCGTCCCAGTCGTCGCCGCCCAGTCCGTTGTCACCGCTCGTCGCGACCACCTCGAACAGCCCGTCGGTGACCTCCAGCACCGACACGTCGAACGTGCCGCCGCCGAGGTCGTACACCACCACGACCTGTTGCTCGCCCGGCGCGAGGTCCTCGTCCACGCCGTAGGACATCGCCGCCGCCGTCGGCTCGTTGACGATCCGCTCCACCTCGAACCCGGCTATCTCGCCGGCGTCCTTTGTGGCCTGTCGCTGGCGGTCTGTGAAGTACGCCGGCACGGTAACCGTCGCCCGGTCGACAGACCCGCCGAGGTACTCCTCGGCGTCGCGTCTGAGCTTCCTGAGTATCATCGCTGATACCTCCTCGGGCGTGTACGACTCCCCGCCCAGGTCGACGGTCACACCCTCCTGGCCCATCGAGCGCTTGATCGACTGGACGGTGTGCTCGCAGTTCTCGACGGCCTGGTTCTTCGCGGCCCGACCGACCAGTCGGCGTCCGTCGTCGACTGCCACCACCGACGGTGTCGTGCGCTCGCCCTCGGCGTTCGGGATGATCTCCGGTTCGCCGCCCCGAACAACCGCCATCGCGCTGTTTGTCGTTCCGAGGTCGATTCCCAGTACCGTCTCACCGGTCATTGCTGTTGGGTTGTCGCGCCTCGGTATATAAATCCCGTTGCGTGTGCCGGTGTCGAGACGGACCGTCCGGTTCGTGCGTCGGGGACAGGCAACACGGAAGATCTCCGCTGGTCCGACAGCGCGTGCGTTCGGTCCGCGGTCACGTGCAACTGGACCGATGGCAGGTGGTCGTAATCGTTTTGCCGTCGAACGAGCAATACAGGTGTATGAGTGGCGAGCCAGACGAGGACGAGCTCGAGCGGATACGCGAACAGAAAAAAGAACAGCTCAAGGAACGTGCCGGGTCGCAAGACGAGGAGGCGATGGAGGCACAGCGCCAGCAGGCCGAGGCACAGAAGAAAGCCGTCCTGCGCCAGCACCTGACCGACGGCGCACGGAAGCGGCTCAACACGGTCAAGATGTCGAAACCGGAGGCCGGCGAGCAGGTCGAACAGCAGGTCGTCGCGCTGGCACAGAGCGGTCGACTCCAGGACAAGATCGACGAAGACCAGATGAAGGAACTGCTGCGGGAGCTGACGCCGGACTCGAAGAGCTTCGACATCCGGCGTCGGTGATGGAGGTCGGCGTCCTCTACAGCGGCGGCAAGGACTCGACACTCGCGGCACTCCTTCTCTCCCCGTTCTGCGAGGTGACCCTGCTGTGCTGTACGTTCGGTATCACCGACGACCACGAACACGCCGTCGAGGCGGCCGACGCGGTCGGGTTGCCGGCGCGACGGGTCGACCTCGACCCGGCGGTGGCCCGCGACGCGGCCGAGCGCATCGTCACCGACGGGTTCCCACGCAACGGTATCCAACAGACCCACGAACACGCTCTGGAAACCGCCGCAACCCTCGGGTACGACGCCGTTGCCGACGGGACCCGCCGTGACGACCGCGTTCCGGCTGTCGACCGGCCGCTCGCACAGAGCATCGAGGACCGCCACGGCATCGCATATCTCGCGCCGCTCGCCGGCGTCGGTCGGGCCGCGGTCGACAGCCTCGTTACCGAATCTCTCGCCGTCGAGACCGGCCCCTCGGAGACGGTCTCGAAGGGGGACTACGAGACCGAGTTGCGTGCGCTCCTCTGTCGCGAGTTCGGTCCCGACACCGTCACCGAACTGTTCCCCGAGCACACCCAGTCGCGGGTCGTCGGACGGCAGTAACGACCCGGTGACGTGCTGGCAGTCCGAGAACCTGGGACAGCCGACAGGTGTGATGAAAGGCACGCGACAGACGGCCCGACCAGACTGGTGCTAATCCCGACAACCGGGCCACAAGACAACTGCGTGACTGAGGTCCACGCGACCGTGAGGTCGCGGGGCCGGCGACAAGGCAGGCCGCTATAGAACCGGGCTGTGCGGACCACGGACACAAGTGCGTGGCCGGGATGTTCCCGGAGTGTCGTTCCTGAAGGGGGGCGAACGCACACACCGGCTCGGGGCGACCTGCCATTGACCACGCAGACGTATGCGTCTCGGAACCTCGAAGGCTATTGCAGGCCGATATCCCATGGTGGGATTCCTCCGCGTTCATGCGGAGGAGGAGATTAAACTGCGCGCGTTCAGTTGGTTCGTCGTCAACGTGCGGGACTACTGACCGGGCAGAAAAAATCGGTGTGTGGATTCAGTCCTCGGCGGGACCGGTCTCGACGGGCGCGCGGATGGTGTTGCCCCACTCGGTCCAGGAGCCGTCGTAGTTCTCGACGTCACCGAACCCGAGCAGTTCGGTCAGCACGAACCACGCAATCGAGGAGCGCTCGCCGACCCGGCAGTAGGTGACCACCGACTGGTCCTCGGTAATGCCGGCCTCGGCGTACAGTTCCTCGAGTTCGTCGGGTTTCTTGAACCGGCCGTCGTCGTCGAGCACGGACGCCGTCGGGACGTTCTTCGCGCCGGGGATGTGACCGCCACGCTGGGCGGTCTCCTGCAGTCCCTCGGGGGCAATAATCTCACCGGTGAACTCCGCCGGACTGCGCACGTCGACCAGCGGGATACCGCTCTCGATAGCCTGCTCGACGTCGTCGCGGTACGCGCGGATGCCCTCGAAGGGGCCGCCGACGTCGTACTCGACAGCCTCGAACGACGGCACCTCGTCGGTCAGTTCGTAGTCGTTGTCGACCCAGAACGGCTTGCCGCCGTCGAGCACGCGCACGTCGTCGTGACCGAAGTACTTGTACTCCCAGAACGCAAACAGTGCAAACCAGTTGGGCACCCGGCCGTCACCGTAGAGAACGACCGTATCGTCGTTGTCGATACCGTGTGCGCCGTTCAGTTCGGCAAACGCCTCCTTGTCGAGGATGTCACGCGTCGTGGCGTCGCTCAGGTCCTCCTCCCAGTGGAAGAACTGTGCACCGGGGATGTGTCCCTCCTCGTAGGGGGTGTACTCCGAGTCCGCCGTCACCGTCGGGTTGTTCACCTCCAGCAGGCGATACCCCGAGTCCTCGGCCTGGAACTCGTCGAGGTGGTCCTCGACCCACTCTGCCGACACCAGTACGTCGTTGGCGTATGTCTTTTCAGTCATACAACCATCTGTACGTGTCCGGGACACTTGGCCGTGACGCAGGGAACGGTCCTTACCGATGTCTGGAACGCCACACCCGGGTCTCGCGGGTCCAGTATCACCCGAGAATCGCAGGACAGTGGGGCGATTCGGCTGCCGGCCGAGCAACGAGCGCCACAGGCTCGTCTCGTAGATATCGGCAACCGTTGCTGTTTTCTGTCGAACAAGACGCCGGCGGCCCGACAGTGCTAAGTTGTTCCCTGCCCCAGAGCGGGACATGAGCGTCCAGACGTCACTCGCCTCGGACCACCAGCTGGCGCGGTTACTCCAGATCGGCGTGGTGCTAGAGGAGGTCGTCGAGGCGCGGGCGGCGAAACACGCGAGTGAGGCGGACGATGTCGACGCCGAGGTCCGGGAGCTGCTCGAGGACGCCGCCAGGGAGTCAGCCGAACACCGCGACCGGCTGGCAACACTGGTCGACGAACTCGACGCGGAGACGGTCGGGTTCGAGGAGATCAAACAGCTCGTCGAACAGCAGTACGAGACCGACGAGGCGTTCGACGGTGTGCTGTACGACCAGCTGTGCAACGAGGAGACAGCCTACAAGTTCTACGACGACCTCCTCGCGGCTGTCGAGGCGTCGGAGGCGCGGTTCAGCGTCGACCGGGACCGCCTGCTCGGGCTGTTGCGCGATATCCGTGCCGACGAAGCAGAGGGGGTCGAGGCGGTCACCGAACTGATGGACCGGTCCCGAGGACAATCATGAACACGTCAGACCAGTACCTGAAAGCGATCTACCTCGTACAGCAACTCGAAGACGGGCCAGCCTCGACCGGTGCTGTTGCCGACCAGCTCGGTGTCAGCCCGGCGAGTGCCAACGAGATGATAGGCAAGCTCGAATCACGGGGGTTGTGCAACCACGAGAAGTACAAGGGTGTCGACCTCACCGACGAGGGGATCGGCCGGGCGCGCGACGCGCTCCAGCAGTACTGTATCATCGAGCGGTTCCTCCTCGAGGTGCTCGAGGTCGAGGAGTTCCGCGGCGAGGCACAGCAACTGGAGCCGGTCATCGACGAGACCGTCGCCGAGCGGCTCGACACAATCATCGACCGCGCACCGCAGTGTCCCGACTGTTTCGACCACGAACAGGACGTCTGTAGCCTCCTTCTCCCCCTCGAGTACGAGGTTGCTGACGCCGACTGACCGGTCACCAACCGAGACGCGAGGCGTCGACCGCCCGGTCCCGCGTGACGGCACGCCGACGGCGTCTGCCACGCAACGAGGGCGTACAGTCGACCGGGTCTCGTTGTCGGTCCGGTATCGGGAGCGACCGGCGTCTGTTCGGCTGGATGTCGAAGGGTACAAACACGTTACGGTCGTACATATGCGGTATGTCTCAGCAGAGCGCCGGTGACGGTGACGGTACCGCATCGCCGGTCGTCTACGATCTCGCTCCCGAGTGCACGGTCGACGATATCGAGACGGGCGAGCGGTACCACGCGACAGTAAACGGTGTGGTAGACTACGGTGTCTTCGTCGACATCTCGGCGTCGGTCTCGGGGCTGGTCCACACGTCGAATCTCGTCGGGACACACGAGGTGGGTGACACGCTCGTGGTGGAACTCGACGAGGTGCGTCCGGACGGCGACATCGGGTTCGTCGAGGTGACACCCGACGGGTACGAGACACGGCGTGTCGGCCCGGGGAACAGTGCGACCGCCGCGGACATAGAGGCGTTCGCCGGCGAGACGGTACACGTTGACGGGCGTGTCGTACAGATCAACCAGACCGGTGGTCCCACCGTGTTCCAGTTGCGTGCGGAGGGGGGTGTGCTGCCCTGTGCCGCGTTCGAGGAGGCCGGGGTGCGGGCGTTTCCCGAGGTCGAACACGGTGATATCGTGCGCGCGAGTGGGACCGTCGAGTCACGTGACGGCCACCCGCAACTTGAGGCCGAGAGCCTGACCGTGCTGACCGGTGAGGCCGCGACCAGCGTCCGGGAACGGCTCGAGGCGGACCGGGAGCAACTGGCCGCGCCGGCAGACCTCGACCCGCTGGCCGGGGCCGAGTGGGACGCGCTGGACACGCTGCTGGACGACCTGGCGGACGTGGCCCATCGCCTCTGTGTGGCGTTGCTCGACGGTCGGCCGGTGCGGATGCGACACCACGCCGACGGGGACGGCCTGTGTGCGAGTGTCCCGCTCCAGTACGCCCTCGAACGGTTCGTCGCCGAGACGTGGGTCGACCCCGACGCCGGGCAACACCTGCTCAAGCGACTCCCCAGCAAGGCACCGTACTACGAACTCGAGGACGTCACCCGCGACCTGAACTTCGCGCTGGAGAGTCAGGCCCGTCACGGGCAGAAGCTGCCGCTCTTTCTGATGCTCGACAACGGCTCCACCGAGGAGGACACCCCCGCCTACCGGAACCTCGCACACTACGACGCCCCGATTCTGGTCGTGGACCACCACCACCCCGACCCCGACGCACTCACGGGGCTGGTCGAGACCCACGTCAACCCGTACCTGTACGGCGAGGACTACCGCATCACGACGGGGATGATGTGTGTCGAGGTGGCACGGATGATAGACCCCGACACCACCGAGGAACTGCGTCACGTGCCGGCGGTAGCGGGGCTGTCGGACCGCTCGGAGGCCGAGGCGATGGGGGCGTACCTCGACCTCGCGGCGGCGGCGGGCTACGACAGGGCCGACCTGACCGACGTGGGCGAGGCGCTGGACTACGCCACCCACTGGCTCGGGTACAGCGACGGCCGCGAGTACGTCTACGACGTGCTCGGTGTCAACTGCGGGGACCGCGACCGCCACGAGGCGCTGGTCGAGATGCTCTCCGGGCGGGCCGACCGGGACATCTCCCAGCAACTCGACAGTGCGCTCACACACGTCACGGGCGAGCAACTCGACAACGGCGCCCAGCTGTACCGGCTCGACGTCGAGAACCACGCGAAGCGGTTCACCTACCCCGCGCCGGGCAAGACCACCGGGGCGGTCCACGACCGGAAGGTCGAGGAGACCGGTGACCCGGTCATCACAATCGGTTACGGGCCGGACTTCGCGGTGCTACGGTCCGACGGTGTCCGCCTCGACATCCCCGAGATGGTCGAACAGCTCCAGGCGGAGCTTCCGGGTGCCGGTGTCAGCGGCGGCGGTCACCTGGTGGTCGGTTCCATCCGGTTCGTGCCCGGGCGACGCGAGACTGTCGTGGCGTCGCTGGTCGAGAAGATGGCCGACGCCGAACTCGACGCGGAACTGGGCAGCGCCACGGCACGCCCCGACGAGGTGTAGATGGACATCTGCGTGTTCGGTGCCGGCAGCCTCGGGAGCCTCGTCGGTGGTCTGCTCGCGGCGGACCACGACGTGCACCTGGTCGGCCGCGAGCCACACGTCGACGCGGTTCGCGCCGACGGATTGGGACTCGCGGGCGTGTTCGACCGGCGGGTCCACCCCACGGCCTCGACCGAACCGCCGGGTGAGACCGACCTCGTGCTCGTGACCGTCAAGAGCTTCGACACCCGGCAGGCGGTGCGGTCGCTCGCGGACACCGCAACCGGGGTCGTGCTCTCCCTGCAGAACGGGATGGGCAACGAACAGCGACTCGCGGCGGGGCTATCTGCGCCGGTGCTCGCGGGGACGTGCACGTACGGTGCACGGCTGTCGGAGCCGGGGGTCGTCGAGTGTACCGGCACCGGTGAGGTGGCGGTCGGCCCGCGAACGGGCGGGCAGAGTAACCGGGCAGACCGAGTCGGCGGGGCGCTCGCCGCGGGGCTGGAGACGACCGTCGCCCCGGATATGCCGCGTCGGCTCTGGGAGAAACTCGCGGTGAACGCGGGCATCAACGCGACCACCGCGCTCGCACGCGTCCCGAACGGCGACGTCGTCGACGGGCCGGCCCGGTCGGTCGCCGCGGACGCCGCCCGCGAGACCGCACAGGTTGCCGCCGGGGCGGGTATCGATATCGACGACACCCCGGAGCGGACCCGCGAGGTGGCCACCGCGACGGCGGCAAACACCTCGTCGATGCATCAGGACATCCAGGCGGGGACACGCACGGAGGTCGAGGCCATCAACGGGTACGTGGTCGACCGGGCCGGCGGGGAGGTGCCGGTCAACGCCACGCTGACGGCACTGATACGCGCCTGGGAGCGCGGCGCGGGGCTCCGGTGACGGTATCTGCCCGCGGGGTGCGTGTGCACAGTCGCCGGTACTATATGCCCCCGCACCTCAGGATGAACTAATGAGCACCGACATCGCCCTCACGATGACGTCGATGTCGCGGTACGCCATCCTGGGTTGTGGGAGTGTGGGGCACGCGGTTGCCGAGGAACTGGTCGACGCTGACAAGGATGTGGTCATCATCGACCGGAAGGAGAGTCGCGTCGAGGCACTGCGCGACCAGGACCTCGACGCCCGCCAACACGATATCAGGGAGGGACAGGTGGCAGCCGAGGTGGCAGAGTTCGATGTCGTGTTGATACTGTCCTCGGAGATCGAGGCGAACATCACCGCTGTCGAGAATATCCGCGAGTACGGAACAGACCAGTTCATCGTCGCGCGGGCGTCGGACCCGGTGTCCGGCGAGCGACTCTCGTCGGCCGGGGCGGATGTCGTTATCAACCCCTCGACAGTCATCGCGGAGTCGGCACTGCGTGCCGTCGAGATGGGCGAACTCGAGTACCGTGCCGGGCAGTTGACCGACGTCATCGAGGGAACGGTCGACCGGATGGCGATCCGCATCCACCGGAGTCCGGACCCCGACTCGGTTGCCAGCGCGGTGGCGTTACAGGCCATCGCCGACTCTGTCGGGGTCGAAGCGGACATCATCCACAGCGGTGAGATCGGGCACAAGGAGAACCGCGCGTTCGTCAACCTCCTCGGTATCGACCTGGTGGGCGTCGACGACACCGAGGGCGTCGCGTACGACACCGTCGCCGTCATCGCACAGCAGCGGCGAAACGGGTCCGAACACGAGCAAAGTGCGGACATCCTCATCGACCACCACGAACACGACCACGACCACGACATCAGGTTCGTCGATATCAGGTCGAACCTCTCCTCTACGTCGACGATTCTGACAAAGTACATTCAGGAACTCGACATCACCCCCAACGAGACGGTGGCGACGGCGCTGCTCTACGGGATCCGCGCCGAGACGGTGGAGTTCAAGCGCGACACCACGCCGGCGGACCTGACCGCGGCCGCGTACCTGTACCCGTTTGTCGACCACGACACGCTCGAACAGGTCGAGTCACCCTCGATGTCCGCGGAGACGCTCGACGTACTCGCCGAGGCAATCCGCAACCGCGAGGTTGGCGGGTCGCATCTGGTCTCCAACGCCGGGTTCGTCAGCGAACAGGAGGCGCTCTCGCAGGCCGCCCAGCACCTGCTCAATCTCGAAGGTGTCTCCACGACGGCCGTGTTCGCCATCGCCGACGGTGTCATCCACCTGGCCGCCCGCTCGAAGGATATCCGCATGGATATCGGGCGCGTCCTCGAGGACGCGTTCGACGACATCGGCGAGGTCGCGGGACACTCGACGGAGGCCACCGCCGAGATTCCGCTCGGTATCTTCACCGGCATCGAGGTGAGCGAGGATAACCGCGAGACGCTCCTGTCGCTGACCGACAACGCGGTGAAGACGAAACTCTCCGAGCGGATGGGCATCGAGAGCAGCAACGGAAACGGCAGTTAGGCACGCGACGCGCCCGCTACGCGACCGGTTCACCCTCCTCTTTCTGGTCCTGGATGCGCTCGATAATGTCGCTGACGATGACGACATCGCCCACCGCCTGCACCCAGCGGTACGGAACGATGACGCCGCGGGAGGTCGCCATCTCGTCCGCGAACAGTTCCCTGTTGAGTTCGTGCATCGCGAGTCCGGTGACCTGCTGACTGTCGAGGTTCAGGCGGAGGTCCTCGACCTCGCCGAGAAAGACACCGGTGTTCGTGTACACCTCGCGACCAACGAGACTCGTGATCTCCTGTGGCGACGGTTGCTGGTCCATACTGGTCACTGTCGGGGAACTCCCTTAAATTCTTGCGCTCGACAGCCGTGACTCCCGACAGTTCGCTCCCGCGACCGGCGGTACGCGAACGGGACGTGCAACGGCGTCCCGTTCAGAGGATCTCGTCGGCGTCGAGTCGCTCGTCGACGACAGTCCCCCGGGCGGTGACCTCCTCGCCCAGGCGAAGCGTGGCGTCGGTCTCGACGGGCATCGTCTCCGTACCGTTGTCGAGAACGACCGGTTGCCCGGTCTGGACCACTGTCCCGGTAAATTCGACGGTATCGCCGGTCTCGGTCTCCGCTCCGGACGTGGACGGCGACTCGCCGTCGGCAAACGCGTCGAGCCCCGTGGCACCGCCATCGGAGACAGCGTCGTCAGTGGTACCGCCGGCAGACGCTGTCTGCTGTGTCGCGGACTCGTCGTCGGTCCCGGTACTCGGGTCGTCGATGACCGTTACCATCGAACGCCACCCAGCCGAGGCCTCGAGGTCGTCCTGCCAGCCGTCCTGGATCTCCGCGTCGGCGACCAGCACCTCGTCGCCGGGGGCGATATCGTGGTCGGCTTTCTCCCCCCACAGTGCGACCCGGATATCGCCGGTATCGTCCTGCAGGCGGATGTTCCGGACCTGTCCCTCGGAGCCGTCGTCGCGCTCGAACGTCCGGGTCGGGTCGGTCGACCGGACTACCCCGGCGATATCGAACGTCTGCCCGATCTCGACCGCCTCGATCGGTGTCGTCTCGGGGTCGTACTCGACGGTGGCCGACACCTCGTCGATGCGGCCGCGGTCACCGACGTGGAGTTCGATGTCACCCTCGCGCTCGCGGACGTACCCGTCGACAATCTCTACTGCGGTGCCGCGGTCGAGGTCCTCGGCACGCGGGGCACGCTCGTCCCAGAGTGTGACCCGAACCCGACCGGTTTCGTCACCGAGTGTGAGATTCGCCACCTGCCCCTCGGAGCCGTCGTCGCGCTCGAACGTCCGCACCGTCTCGGTGTCGAGTACCACCCCCCGGAGGGTCACGTCCGACTGACCGATTGTCAGTGTCTCGACGGTTGCCGCCTCACCCGGACTCACGTCTACCTCGACATCTGCCTGTTTCGCGTCCTTGACACTCACCTCCAGACCGCTGTACCCGCTCTTCGGCGTGCCTTTCACACGGATCGTGTCGCCCTCGGTGATCTCTGCTGCTGTCTCGACGGCAGCCTCGTCCCAGAACGCGAGTCTGACACTCCCGGTCTCGTCGGCGACGTCGACGTTGAGCACTCGACCCTCGCCGTCGTCGCGCTCGAACGTCCGCACGTCACCGACCGACATCACCGCGCCGACGAACTCCACCTCGTCCATCCCCGTCTCGATGTCCGCGATCGTCTCGACCTCCCCGCCACCGAGCTCGTGTGCGACGATCTTCGCTGCTGTCTCCTCGTCCACGAGTCCCTCCATCTGGTCGACTTTCTGCTCGACGGCCTCGCGGAACTTGTCCTCGGAGACATCAGTGTCGGTGTCCTCGTAGATGTCCGTTATCGCACCCATTACTGTCTGAATACGACGGCTGGATGGCGCTTAAGCGTTGTCGTTGCGACGGGTCGGCGGCAGATGCCTGCTTGCTGTCCGGTCATCACCCACGACTGGTGCGTGTCCGGATAAAAACCTCCGGAGTTGGCGGGGCGTCTACCGGCGTGGCTGGGCGCGCGTGCCGCCGGACTGCGGTGCCTGCTGCTGGGCCCCGGCCGGGGGCGCGACGATGCCTTTCTCGGCTGCCTGGAAGTAGACGTAGCCCAGGTACGCGCCGAGAGAGAGAATAAAGTACGTGTTGACGATGATCGGACCGATGATGGTGATAATCGAAACGATAGCGATGATGTTGAACACGATCGCGATACCGAGATAGATCAGCACCGCCTTCGCGAAGTACGCGGACTTGGCCAACTGGACGACACGCCCGTCGGTGAACGCGCCGGTGACGCTGTTGCCACCGATAAACGCCGTCAGGAGCGCGAGACCGGCGTAGAACGCGCCCAGATACCCCACGAGGAAGGCGAGTGCGCCGAGTGAGTCACTCACCGACCCGAGCGCGATTGCGAGCGCGAACACGCCGACGAGTGCGGCGATACCGGTCACGATCACGAGCGCGAGGTACCGCAGTCCGTCGATAAAGAGGCCGCCCCAGTCCTCGTACTGCGGCGGGTTCGGACGTCCGAGTGCCGCGTTTCGGCCGATCCGGAACACGTACCCGAGAAGCGGCAGGAGCGGGAGAACCAGAAACGAACCCAGCGTCAGGAGCACGCTGATGAGCACCGGCGTCCAGCCGTCACGTTTCGGGTAGCCGAGTGTGAAATCGAGCGCTCCGCTGGACCGCTGTGGCAACGTTCCGCCGCCCGCGACCGCGGCCTGCCCACCGCGCCCCTGTTGCTGGTATCCCTGATTGCCTGTCTGTTGCTGGTATCCCTGATTGCCTCCC
>CAYZGA010000032.1:0-1071 GCA_964477945.1 uncultured Halobacteriales archaeon | reverse complement strand
CTGTTGCTGGTATCCCTGATTGCCTGTCTGTTGCTGGTATCCCTGATTGCCTCCCTGTTGCTGGTATCCCTGGCTGCCCGCCTGCTGCTGGTTGGGGTCGTCATCCCAGCCCTGATTCCCGCCCTGCTGTTGCGTGTAGTCGTCACCCCAGCCCTGATTCCCGCCCTGCTGGCGGCCTCCGGACTGGGTGGTGTCCTCGCCCCACTGGTCACCACCTTGCTCGCCGGAGAGTCCTGTCCCACAGTTCGGGCAGAACTGCTCGTCGTCCCTGACATCTGCTCCACACTCCGGACAGTATGGCATAACCTACGATGTGTTGTCCACGCAAATAAAAGTGGGTGTCGTGTAACACATCGAAAGACACGTTCTATCGCTGTGTGGCACGTTCATCGAGGGACACAGACGCCGGTATGAACCGGACACGGTCTGTCGCCGTGCGGTATCGAGTCCGCTACCGCACAGTTGAAACCCCGTCACGCCCGAGCGTTGGTATGGACCCGGAGACGTTACGCGCCGAGTGTCCGGCCTACGAGTCGTGTTGCTATCTCAACACAGGGGCAAGTGGGCCGAGTCCGGAGCGGGTCGTCGAGGCTGTGGCGGGGTTCGAGCGCCACCACCAGTACCGGGCCCCCTGCGCCGAGGGACCGTACACTGCCGCGTTCGAGGCACTGGACAGCGCCCGCGAGACGGTCGCCTCGTTGCTCGGTGCCGACACCGGACAGATTGCACTCACCCGGAGCACCGTCGAGGGTGTTACCCACGTCGCGGGGGCGATCGACTGGAGTCCCGGCGACGTCGTGGTGCGGACGGACCTCGAACACCCCGCCGGCGAGTTGCCCTGGCAGTACCTCCGCCAGCGCCGGGGTGTCGAACTCCGTGAGTTGCCAACCGAGCGGGGCCGTCTCGACACCGACGGACTGTCGGAGCGACTCGCGGACGCAAAACTGGTCTGTCTGAGTTCGCTCGCCTGGAACTACGGGACGCGACTGCCCGTCACGGAGGTCGTCGAGCGGGCCCACGAGGCGGGCGCGCTGGTGCTGGTCGACGCCGTCCAGTCGGTCGGTCAGATGC
>CAYZGA010000031.1:0-21145 GCA_964477945.1 uncultured Halobacteriales archaeon | reverse complement strand
ATAATCAGTGTCGACCCGAGCAACACCGGCAGGTCGCGGGCGTCGACGGCGTTCAACAGGACGAACCCGAGCCCCTCGATGCCGAACAGCACCTCGACGACGAAGATACCGAGCACGAGCAGGCCGATCGCCTCGGTAAAGAGTAGTGAGACGATCGGGATAGCGGCGTTCCGGAGCACGTGACGGGCAATCCGTCTCGAGCCGGCACCCTTTGCACGGACGAGTGTGACGAACTCGGCTGCGGCCTGCTCCCGGGCGTATGCCCGCGAGTAACTGACGTACCCACCGAGCAGCGTCATCGTCACCAGACCGACCGGGAGGACGTGGTCGTACAGTATCCCGTACCGGTCGATGACGCCGGCCCTGGCCGCGGAGACGAACATCCCGCCGAGCCAGAAACTCGGGAGAACAAAGACCACGTACGCGCCGACGCGGCCGAGGCCCGCCAGTCGGCTCTCGGGGTTCAGTGCCACGTACAGGCCGATGCCCATCCCGAGCGCCACCGCGAGCAGGATGGCGGGCACGATGTAGGTGCCCGACCGGACGGCCGCTTCGGTGACCAGCGGGAACACCTCCTCTCTGCCACCCCCTCTGACCTGCCGCTCGAACGAGCGACCCCAGTCGAGGGTGAGCATACTCCCCATCCAGTCGACGTACTGCTCGGAGAGCGGGCGGTTCAGTTCCCGCTGGTTCAGGTACCCGGAGATGGCAGTGTCGAGTTGGGAGTCGAGTTCCTCCTCCGAGAGCGGTGGCCCACCGAACCCACCGGCGGCGAACCGTATCCGTCCCTCGATGCGGTTCGTCACCCAGTCCTCGGTGACGGTGAAGGACAGAAAGACAGTGGTCATCACGGCCCAGGCGCTGAATAGGCCGAACGCGACCCGTCGGGCGACAGACCTGAGGACACTCATTCGGTCACACCTCCGTGGATGCGGACGGTGACGACCTCGCAGGCGGCGCTTCTGACGGTTCGCTCGCAACGCGTGGAGGGCATACACCACCGATTATCTACCGTGATCTATAAATTGTGGTGTTATGTCACAGAGTGACAGACCGCATAATTTTAATATATCGACCCCTGGGATACCAATGCCCTCCATGAGTTCAGATACAGACGTTCACGCCGGCGATTCGGGTACCGCCGGCATATCCGATACAGCGAGCGACTCCCCGAGTTTCGAGACAGTCGAGTGGAGTGATACCGAGCGGTCACGACGCTTTGTGACAGCCGAGCGTGTCACACTACTCGTGAGTGTACTCCTCCTCGGTGTGCTGTACCTCGTCGACCAGGCGCGGGGGACGTTTATCGTGGCAGACTGGAAGGTCACCCGCATCGACTACCTCTTTCTGGGTGCGGTCGGGGTCATCGCCGCGTACGTCGTCGTGCCGGCGATAACGAACCGCGAGCGGACCGGACAGGTGCTCAGGGACCTGTGGTCCCGACCGTCGGCCGTGCTCGCGTCGATATACGTCACACTCGTCGCGCTGGCGGGGACAGTGGGCTATGCACTGGTGCCGAACCCGTTCCTGAACGGTGAGTCCTACCAGTTCAATCCGCCGGTCGGGTTGACCACGAAGGCGCACAACGGCTGTGGCGGCCCCACCTCCGGGTCGGCGTTCGACGAGGTGTGTCGCGGTTCGCTCGACGCGCCGCTCGGCACCGCGCAGTTCGGCGAGCGCGTCGACTTCCTGCTGGTCGCCGGTGCACGGCCGACGCTGTACGTCGCGGTCATCGGCGCAGTACTGGTCATCCCGCTTGCAGTTGCGGTCGGGGTGACGGCGGGACTCCGCGGTGGACTGGCCGACAGACTGCTGATGTCGTACGTCGACCTGCAGCTGTCGATTCCGGCCATCATGCTGTATTTCATCGGGTTCATCTACTTCAGCGCCTCCCTGCTTCTGTTGCTCGCCGCGTTCGGGCTGTGGACCTGGGGTGGTGTCGCCCGCCTGGTCAGAAGCGAGGTGATACAGCGCCGCGAGGAGGGGCACGTGACCGTCGCGCGGAGTCTGGGTGCCTCACAGCTCTACATCGCGAAGCGTCACATCGTTCCGAACATCACGAACACGCTCATGCCGGCGGTGGGGCAACTGCTCGCGTTGCTGGTGCTGTACGAGGCCGGCGTGGCCTTTCTCGGGTTCTACGAGGTGACGGTCACCTCGTGGGGGTCGATGATAAGCGAGTACATAAACGCCGAGGTGGCGAGTCAGAACCTCCAGCGGGCCAGCCAGCCGGCCCACGAGATCTGGTGGCTCTCGACGTTCCCGGCGATCGCCATCGCGTTGCTGATGCTCTCGTTCAAGATACTCGGTGACGGGCTCCGGGACGCACTCGACCCGCGGGGTGGGCGGTGATGTCCGGCGACACGACCCCCGGTGTCGACGACCCGCTGCTCGACGTGGAGAACCTCCGGACACACATCGAGACGGGCGACCGGACAATTCACGCCGTCGACGGTGTGAGTTTCAGCGTCGACCCGGGCGAGACGGTCTGTCTGGTCGGCGAGTCCGGCAGCGGAAAGACCGTCACCTGCGAGTCGCTCACGAAACTGGTGCCCCGACCCCCGGCGGAACTCGTCTCCGGCACCGTCGAGTTCGACGGCGAACCCCTCCACGACGCCGGCCCGGACGCACTCCGGACGGTCCGGGGCAACCGTATCGCACACATCTTTCAAAATCCGCAGCAAGCACTCGACCCCGTCTACACCATCGGTGACCAGATTGTCGAGGCGATCCAGTTACACGAGGCGGTCGACGAGTCGGCGGCCCGCGAGCGTGCGGTGTCGTTGCTCCGCCGGGTCGGGATTCCGGGCGCCGCCGACCGCCTCGACGACTACCCACACGAATTCTCCGGCGGGATGGCACAGCGGGCCGCGATCGCCATCGCGCTGGCGGCCGAACCGGACCTGCTCATCGCCGACGAACCGACCACCGCCGTCGACGTCACCGTCCAAGCCCGTCTCATCGAGTTGCTCCGGGAACTGACCGGCGGCGGCATGGCAATGTTGCTCATTACACACGACTTCCGCGTGGTCGCGTCGCTCGCCGACCGCGTGCTCGTGATGTTCGGCGGGACCATCGTCGAGCGCGGCCCGACCGAGGAACTGTTCTCTCGACCGGCCCACCCGTACACACAGACGCTGTTCGAAACCTACGACGACATCTCGCGGCGGTCCGACCGCACCGCCCGCGAGGACGTGCCGAGCAACGGCTGTCGGTTCCGGACCGAGTGTCCGTACGCTGTCGAGGCCTGCGCCGGTGACGAACAGCCCCCGTTCTACGACGTGCCCGGAGCGACAGACGGCACGCCGGCAGGGGCAGACGGCACCCCGGAAGCGGTGTCGTCGGGCACGGACGACACGGACCGGGCGGGTACCGACCACGTCGTCTCCTGTGTGCACTACGCCGAGGAGGGTGACCCGAGCGAGATACTCGCCCGCGCGAAGCGGCTGTCCTCGTCGGGGGGTGAGGGTGATGAGTGACAGTGCCGGTCGCCCCGAGGGTGACGGCCCGCCGTTGCTGGAACTCGACGGGTTGCGGACCCACTACCCGGTTCGTGAGGGGTGGCTCCGGCGCGAGGTGGGCCGGGTCCGTGCCGTCGACGGGGTCGACCTGACCGTCGACGACGGCGAGGCGGTCGGGCTGGTCGGCGAGTCCGGCAGCGGCAAGTCGACGCTCGCCCGTACCGTGCTCGGTCTCGAGGACGTGACCGACGGGGCGGCCCGGTTCGAGGGCGACCCGATTCCGGAGCTCTCCGGGGCGACCCGCCGGGAGTTCCAGCGGCGTGTCCAGCTCATCGTCCAAGACCCGAACGAGGCGTTCAGCCCCCGGATGCGGGTCGGGCAGGCGGTAGCGGAGCCGCTGCGCCTCCACGGTGTCAGTGACACCGAGCGCCGACAGGCAATCGCCCGGGACCTGCTCGAACGGGTCGGGCTGTCGGCCGACGACGGCGACCGCTACCCCCACGAGTTCTCCGGCGGCGAGAAACAGCGCATCGCTATCGCCCGCGCGCTCGTCACCAACCCCGACCTTATCATCGCCGACGAGCCGACGAGCGCACTCGACAGTCGTGTCCAGGCCGACGTGCTCGGCCTGCTCGCGGAGGTGCGCGAGGAGTTCGACATCGCGGTGCTGTTTATCAGCCACGACATCGACGCCGTCCGTCTGTTCTGTGAGCGGGTCGCGGTGATGTACCTCGGCGAACTCGTCGAGAAGGGACCGATCGACGAGGTGCTCTCCTTTCCGGCACACCCGTACACCCGGGTGCTGCTGGGTTCGGTTCCGAGTCTCGACCCGACCGACCGGACGCTCGTCCGGCCGCTGACCGAGACGATCCCCGACCCGTCCGACCCGCCCGAGGGCTGTCGGTTCCACACCCGCTGTCCGGAACTCATCCCGCCGGCGTCGGTGGACCTGCCCGTCGAACAGTGGCGCAACGTCGCCGAGTTCCGCTTCACCGTCCAGGAGGGGTCGCTTCCGGACGGACTGGACAGCAGTGCGGCCGTCCGCGAGTCGTTCGACCTCGGGAGCTCGCTCCCCGACGAGACTGTCGAGCGGGCCGTCGACGAGGCGAGTGAGGCCGTCGCCGCAGGCGACCTCGAACGGGCGACCGAGCAACTGGCCGATGTCACCGCCGCGGTCTGCGAGCGGGAGACACCGGACGCGACACACGAGGGCCGACCGGTCGCCTGCCACCGGTACGACCCCGGTGTCGAGGCCGACCCGCTTCCCTGGCCCCGCGAGTGACCGGGCCGGTGAGAACACGGTAACCGAACCGGGAGGGTGTCAGGGGTCCTCCTCGCCGGCTCCGTCACCCGTCCCGACACCGTCGAGCGCGAGCAACAGTGCCACCTGTTCGACGGTGTCGAGCGAGTCGCGTGCCGTCGACTCCCACGCGCCGCCGGTCCCCTCGACGGCCGCGACGAGTGCGTCGACAGCCTGCTCACTGTCGGCCTGTGCCTCGGCGACTTGATGATCGAGCGTTCGGAGAAGGTCCTCGGTGTCGGCAGGTAGCCCCCCGTCGGCACGGCGGAGCGTCCGCCGGAGTGCGACGTACCGGTGTCCGAGCAGTTCACGCTGAAACTCGCGCTGTGTCTCGATACTCGCGGCGAGCGACCGGTTCAGCACCCGCTGCAGGTCGAGTCCCGTCTCGACAGTTCGTCTGCTCCCGTCGAGTACCGTCTGTTGGAGTTCCGCCACAGCCTCCAGCGGCGTCATCAGTCGTCGCGCTTTCGCTTGACCGGGAACACGACGGCCTGCACGATGTCACCCTCCTCGATATCGAGTGTCTCTCGCTCCGCGTCGGGGATGCTGATACGACCGCCGCTCTGGACGCGCGTCTTGAACGTGGCCGTCTGACTCATCGCACCGAGCTGGTTCATATCCATGCCCGCCCCAGACCCACCCCCGAGCATGCTCCGGAGCAACTCCTGCTGGGTCTCGACTGCCTGCTCGCCCGTCTCCGCGAAAAGTTTGAACACGTCCGGCGGCCCCGTGGGTCCATCGTCGTCTGACATCTGTCGATTGCGGTTACTTCCCTCCGCCACATAAAAGTTGTGAGAGCCTGTCATTCGGCACCACGTGATGGCACTTGCTGGTGTCTCGCTGTCTCTCGTGCAGGGAACAGTCCGGCACCCCGGGGTACGACAGACAGCGGCGACCCGCCCGGGGTCCGGCAACCAGTTCAGAGGTCGTACTGTTCGCCGTCGACGGCGAGCGGTTGCTCGAAGGCCTCGGCGGCCGGGTAGAAGTGCGAGACGTGCACGAGTCGGGTTCTGTCGGCGTCGAGTGCCGTCGCGAGCGAGAGCGCCCCCTCCCGGGTCATGTGCTTGTCACCGAAGGTCCGGGGAACACCCGTCTCGTCGTGGTGTGTGCCCCCCTTCGGGTGGTAGTCACAGAGGTGTGCCGGCACCAGTCCGTCCGCGAGCAACAGGTCCGGGTCCGCGAGCGCCGCCCGGGAGCGCTCCGGCAGGTCGTAGCTCGTGTCCCCCGACAGCGAGAGTTTCGCCCCCGTCACGGGGTCCTCGACCGCGAGCCCGTAACACAGCAGCGGCGGGTGGTCCACCGGGACGAGCGTGACCTCGAACCCGCAGACCTCGAACGCCTCGAACGGTGACTGCGGACGAACCGACACCTGGTCGAGATAGGAGTAGTCCTCGCTCACCGTCTCGGCAACGCTCGCACCCGTGACCGGGTCCGTCTCGTCGGCGGCGTGCACGTCCAGCGAGTCGAGTACCCGGTACGCGTTGCCGAGTCCGTCGAGATGGTCGAAGTGAATGTGTGTGACGACTGCGGCGTCCGGCAGACTGACACCCTCGCGGAGAAACTGCCGGCGAAAGTCCGGGCTGAGGTCGACGAGCAGCGTCTCCTCGGTGCGCTCGTTGTACACGTGGACCGAAAAGCGGGTCCGCTCGACGCCGCCGGCGGCGGTGAACCGGGCACCCTGCTCGCGGAGGCGCTCCCGGAGGTCCTCGTCGGGGTCGCGGGCCCGCTGGCAGGTGTTGCACCCGCAACCGACCGTCGGTGTGCCCGTCGTGTCGCCGGTGCCGAGCAGGGTGACCTGCATACCGGTCAGTCCTGCGTGGCCTCGTCCCACGCCCGGTCACCGTCACCGTCGGTCTCGTCGTGCGCGTGGTCGTCACCGCCACCGTGTGCGTGGTCGTGACCGTGGTCGTGGTTTCCGTCCGCGGCGTCGGACTCGCTCCCGAACCCGCCACCGGCGACCAGCGTGTCGTGGTCCCCCTCGATCATGTCGAGGTTCTTCAGCGTGTCGCGCTCCTCGAACTCCTCGACAGCGTCGACCAGGTCCGCCTGGGTGAGCGTCGTCCGTTCCTCGGTGAGCGCGTCGAGCACCGCCTCGCGCAACACGAGTCGGAGGTCGCTCCCGGTCAACCCCTCGGTGAGTTCGGCCACCTCCGACGGCGAGAACTCGTCGATTTCCATCTCGCTGGTGACGAGTTCGAGAATCTCGGCGCGCATCTGGACATCGGGCTTGGGGAAGTTGACAATCTCGTCGAACCGCCGCCAGGCGGCCGCGTCGAGTTGTCCCGGGTGGTTGGTCGCCCCGATGAGAAGCACCTCGTCACGGATGAGCGACACCTCGTCGATACTCTTCAGCAGTGTGTTCACCGCCCGCTTGATGGCGGCGTGCTCGTCGCTGGAGCGGGTCTTCGCGACGAAGTCGAACTCGTCGATAAAGAGGATGCAGGGCGAGAGTCGGGTTGCCACCTCGAAGGTCTTCTCGACGTTCTTCGCGGTCTCACCGAGATACTGGCTCGTTATCATCGACAGCTTCACCTCGACAAAGGGGAGTCCGAGCTTGTGCGCGAGCGCCCGGGCGACAGAGGTCTTGCCCGTGCCCGGTGGCCCGACAAAGAGGAGTTTCCCGATCTCCTGGAGCCCGATGGAGGCGAGATACTCCCGGTGCTCGATTGCCTTTACGATCTTCTGGACCTCCTGTTCCTGCTGGCCGGTCAGGACAATCTCCTCGAGGGGCTGGTCAATCTCCTCGGGGGCGCGCACCTCGACGAGGTCGAGCATCTCCTCGTCCTCCTCGAAGTACTCCTCGAGGAGGGCATCGATAAACGCGCGGTCGGCCCGGGCGGGTCTGACCTGCTCGCTGGCACGCTCGTAGGCTCCGGTGTCGAAGTGGGCCGCGAGCACCGGGTTCCCGGCGAAGTCGTCCGTGTCGGCACGCTCGCGGTACCACTGCTCGGCCATCTCGCGGTCGGTGAACGACAGCGTTCCGGAGAACTCCTGGTGGTCGGTAAAGAGCAGGTCCGCGATAGCCTCCCACGGCCGGTCGACCCCGGTCGCCTCGCGGGCAGCCTCGACACTCGCGGCCAGCGGTCGCTCGATGCGGCCCTCGCTCCAGAACGGTCGCCGGTGGTCCGGGGGCAGATCGTCCGGTTCGAACCGCTCTGTCTCGTCGTAGACTGTGACTGTCAACACGAACTCAACGACATCGAACGCCGGGTCACTCATCCTACTACTCTAGTGGTGCTGGGAGTATAAGTTACTCGAACCCCGACCCGTGTCTCGGTACACCGGTCTGCCCTGTTGGCAGTCACGCCACGTTGAACCCCTTGTCCCGGAGGAAATCTTCGACTCGACCCGTGTGGTTGCCCTGCAACTCGATCTGGTCGTCGTCGACTGTGCCGCCACAGGCGAACTTCGATTTCAGGTCCGAGGACAGACTGTCCATGTCCACGTCGTTCGGGTCGAACCCTTCGATTATCGTTACCTCTTTGCCGTACCGGCGCTCGTCTATGTGGATTGTTATCTCCTGGGAGTCCTTTGCGACGTCCTCGCAGACGCACAACTCCTCGGGGAGCCCACACGTCGAGCAGACTTCTCCGGCCATTACGTACGCGATGGTAGAAAGTCCTCGCTCTTAAACCTGCCGGGCCACCAACAGGCAACTCGGCGTCGCGTGCCGTTCGCGGGGATTTTTGTCGTCCCGGGACGTACGTCGTATCATGCGTGTTCTCCGTGGTCGGGCGGCGGACCCCGAGGGGGACCGCGCGACGACGCGACGGCTGGCGGGGTGGGTCGGTGAGACCGGTCAGCCCGCGGTGCGGGTGTGGCGACCACACCCGACTGTCGCGTTCGGCCGCCGGGACACGACCCGTGACGGCTACGAGCGGGCACTCCAGGCAGCGGCGGAGAGCGGATACGCCGTTCTTGAGCGGTCTGTGGGCGGCCATGCCGTCGCGTTCACCGGCACGACCATCGCCGTTCTCCGTGCAGAACCGGTCGACGAGGCCCGAACCGGTATCCAGAAACGGTACGACCGTGTCACCGGGGCGGTCGCACGGGCGCTCGCCGGGGTCGGTGCCACCGTCGAGCAGGGTGAACCCGACGGGGCGTTCTGCCCCGGTACACACTCCCTGTCCGCCGACGGGAAGATCGCCGGGCTCGCACAGCGGGTCCGGCGCGAGGTAGCCCTGACCTCCGGCGTTGTCGTTGTCCGTGACCACGACCGGATCGCCGAGGTGCTCGACCCCGTCTACGACGCGCTCGACATTCCGTTCGACCGTGACGCGGTCGGGAGTGTCGCCCGTGCCGGCGGGACCGGTGACCCGGAGCAGGTGACAGCGGCACTGCAGTCGTCACTCGCGACCGACCCCGCTGTCGAGTGGGTCCGGGAGGGGTGATGACGAGACATGCTCATCCGGAACGCGACACTGGCCGACGGGCGACAACGCGACGTTCGTGTCAGCGGCGAGCGCGTCACGCGGGTGACGACCGGTCTCGAACCCGGTGACGAGCGGGTCGTCGACGCCGGCGGCAAGCGACTCCTCCCCGGGATGATAGACACACACGTCCACCTCAGACAGCCGGGGTTCGGACACAAGGAGACCTGGAAGACGGGCACACGGAGCGCGGCTGCGGGTGGTGTCACGGCAGTCGTCGACCAGCCCAACACGGACCCGCCGACCGTCGACGGTCGGGCGTTCGACCGAAAGGGGGTGTTCACCCGCGACGCGCTCGTCGACTTCGGTATCAACGGCGGTGTCACCGGCGACTGGGACCCGGACTCGCTGTTCGACCGGCCGCTGTTCGCGCTCGGCGAGCTGTTTCTCGCCGACTCGACGGGCAACATGGGTATCGAGGAGCCGCTGTTTCTCGACGCGCTCGAGCGTGCCGACGCCGAAGGCGTCCCTGTGACCGTCCACGCCGAGGACGAGTCGCTGTTCGACCGGGGTGCCCGCGAGCGGAGTGACCCCGACGCCTGGAGTGCCTACCGGCGGCCGGACGCCGAGATCGCGGCTGCCCGCCGTGCCTGCCGACTCGCGTCCGAGCGGGACACCCGCGTCCACCTCGCCCACGCGAGCACACCCGAGAGCATCGACGCCGCCGCCCGGACGGGGTCGACCTGTGAGGTGACACCACACCACATGCTGCTCTCGCGTCGTGACCTCGACGAGCTCGGAACCCACGGCCGGATGAACCCGCCGTTGCGCCGCGAGCGCCACCGGCGCAAGCTGTTCGAGCGCGTCGCCGACGGGACCGTCGACATCGTCGCGACGGACCACGCGCCCCACACCCGCGAGGAGAAGAACGCGGACATCTGGGACGCGCCCAGCGGCGTCCCGGGGGTGGAGACGGCGCTCCCGCTGTTACTCGCGACGGTCCGCGAGGGTAGACTCGGGTTCGAGCGTGTCAGGGACCTCACCGCGCGCAACCCGGCGGCGGTCTTCGGACTGCCACACAGGGGCACCGTCACCGAGGGTGCGTACGCGGACCTCGTGCTCGTGGACCCTTCGACTGTCGACGAGGTGCGGGCGACCGACCTGCACACGGCCTGTGAGTGGACACCGTTCGAGGGTCACGACGCGGTCTTTCCCGAGTGGACGATGCGCCGCGGTCGTATCGTCTACCGCCGCGAGACCGACCGGTTCGAGTCCGTTCGCGGGGAGAACGTCCGGGGACCGTGATACGGTCGTGCGTGACTCTGTACCGCTATGCTATCGCCAGAGTGGCGTGTCGGACGGCAGACCGCCTGGATTCGGTCAAGCGGGCCGAAAGTAATCACGCACGACCGTACGAGTCGGACACCGCCCGCTCGCCTGTTTCCCGACCGGTTACCCGCCACCGCTGTCGTCCGCCGAATCGTCGTCGCCCGCCGCGACGCGCCACACCCCTGGTTCGACGAACGCGTCGGACCCCCGGGCCCGGTTGCGCGTGGCGAGTCGCCCCCACTCGCGGAGTCCGGCCCGCACCGCCTCGGCGGGGAGTCCGACCACGTCACCAACCGCGAGCAACTCACGAGGCGCACGGAGCTGGAGATGCGAGCGCGGGTCCGCGCTGACGACGAAGGGCGTGTCACAGGCGTCGACCAGGTCCCAGAGTTTCCGGAGGTCCCCGAGTGTCCGGACCCGCTCGCCGCCCTCGGCGCGGAGCACCCCCCGGAGGTTGAACTCGACCCGGACGCCGTTCTCGCGAGCGGTCCGTGCGAGCACGTGGTTGAAATCGCCGTCGTCGGCCATCGGGTGTGCGAGCACGTCGACCGCTGGCTGTTCGACGGCGAACCGGTTGAGTTCCGGGTCGCCGCCGTGGACGAGCACGAGCGGGTGGTGCTCGCGGTGTGAACTGACGTAGCCACTGGCACGCGAGGGGTCGGACGCCCGCACCTCCACCGCCGGGACGATATCGACATCGTAGGCGTCGCGCACAGCCGACGGGTCGAACGAGGCCGGTTCGTCGCCGTGATTCCGGACGACGATGCCGTCGAACCCGTACTCGTCGGCGGTCAGCGCCAGTCGGGCGACGGTGCTCTGACCGTCGGGTCTGGCGTGGACCGCCTCGTACATCACAGGACTCCGGCGGACTCGATCGCCTCGATTGCCCGCTCGCGCTTCGCGGGGTACGACTCCACCTTCGCACGAAACGCGATTCCCTCACCCAGTTGTACCGTCCCGTTTGCGGCGGCCTGCTTGTCGAAACTCAGGTAGAAACTGCAGTCCTCGTCGACGCGCTCGTCGAGTTCGCCGGCCACGCGCTCGCGGGCCGAGGCCGGAAGCGCCGCGACGCCCTCCAGCACCGCATCCAGTGCCCGCCCACTCTCCACGCGTGCCGACAGGACCACTATCGGGTCCCCGTAGTGACCCTCGGACTCCACCCGGTCGACCTCGAACTCGTCGGGCAGGAACAGCGCAAGCGCGTCCGCGACGCGCTGTTCGTCCTCGGTCACGTAGGAGAACGCACGCAAGTCGACGTAGTGAAGCGGGACCGACGGCATTCCGGGCTACCCGTCGCTCGCTTCGGTCTCGCTCGTGCCGGCCGCCTCCAGCGCGTCCGCCGGCAGTCCGGCCTCCTGTCCGCCGTCGAAGTCGACGGTGTAGGTCTCGTCGCCGAACATCGTCTCAGATACCCTCGTGACCTCGCCCACCTCGCCGTCGTGCTCGCTGTGCTTGTCCCGCAGGCGGACCGTGTCGCCTTTTTCGAAGCTCATACGACCGACTCAGGTCTCGGGAATAAAAAGCAACTGCTTTCGACACCCGCTGTGCGGTCACGCGGGCACGCCTGGCGAGGACAGCACCGCTGGCTCACCGCGAGATATTGCCGCGGAACTGCTCGGCGTCGAGCACCGAGTCGACAGCCCGGGTGTAGGCCGCCTGTCGCCAGCTGTGGACATCGTCGCCCTGCTTCACCTCGCGGAGGTCCTCGAAGGCAGTTCGCATCTGCGCCTCGAGTTTGTCCTGGACCTTCGACTTCGACCAGTACTCGTTGCTGCTGTTTTGCACCCACTCGAAGTACGAGGTTGTCACCCCGCCCGCGTTGGCGAGGATGTCGGGGATAACCGGCACGCCGTGGTCAGCCAGGTAGGCGTCGGCGTCGGTTGTCGTCGGACCGTTCGCCATCTCCAGCACGGCGTCGGCCCGCAGATCGGCCACGTTCTCGCTCGTGATCTGGTCCTCGATGGCAGCCGGAATCAGCACGTCCACGTCGAGCGTGAGCAGGTGGTCGTTGGAGATCCGCTCGCCCGTGACAAACAGGTCGTCCTCGTCGCCGTAGTCCTCGAACACCGCCGGAATGTCCAGTCCGTCGGGGTCGTAGATACCCCCCTGGGCGTTGCTGACCGCGACGACGTTGTACCCGCGCTCGTGGAGAAAGACGGCGAGATACGAGCCGACGTTGCCAAAGCCCTGGATAGCCACGTCGAGGCTCGTCGTGTCCCAGCCCCGCGTCTCCGCGAAGGCGTCGAGAACCACCGCGCCACCGTACGACGTTGCCGAGGTCCGACCCCTGCTACCGCCGAGTTCAGGTGGTTTGCCCGTGATGACACCCGGCGCGTGCTCGCCGGTCTGTTGCTCGTACTCGTCCATCATCCAGGCCATGACCTCGGGACCGGTGTTGACATCCGGGGCCGGGATATCCGTCTCCGGGCCGATGAGCTCCTGATACTCGGCGACGTAGGTCCGCGAGAGCCGCTCGAGTTCGCCCACCGAGAGCTCGTCCGGGTCGACCTGGACACCACCTTTCGCCCCGCCAAAGGGGATGTCGACGACGGCACACTTAAGTGCCATCAGAAAGGCGAGTTCGTCGACCTCCGACTCGTCGACACCGGGGTGGTACCTGATACCACCTTTTGTCGGGCCGCGTGCGCTGTTGTACTGGATCCGAAAGGAGGGAAACACCTCGATACTCCCGTCGTCCATCCGGACCGGGAGGTTGGCGTTTACCCGGCGACGTGGCTGCCTGAGCAGGTCGAGGTCCCGGTCGGTCAGCAGTTCGACCTCGGAGAGGCGGTCGAGTTCGACCGAGCAGACCTTGCAGACAGTCTCCGTTCCGCGTTGACCTAGGTCAGCATCCATACGTTCTCTTGTGGTGCCAGCCCTAAATAAGCGACTGACCTTCCGGTAACCGCCAGTCGGCACGGACAAGCCGGTCTGTGGCGATTACCCGGCCGGAGGGGACGAGTCGAAAGGTTCAGATGTGGGCGAGCGGTACGTTCGAGTATGCAACTGCGGGTCATCGAGTATGATGATGTCGACGGCGACGCCGACGAGGGCGAACTCATCATCGAGATCGCCGGTGAGGACCACACGTTCATGAACGTCCTGAAGGGTGCGCTGCTGGAGACCGAGGGTGTCTCGGCGGCAACCTACGACGTGAACCCCGAGCAGTCGGGCGGGCAGACCGACCCGGTCCTCACGCTGAAAACCGAGAACGGTGTCGGACCCCTGCAGGCACTGGAGACGGGCGCGGACCGCGTCGTCGACAAGGCAACAACGTTCAACGATGCCTACCGGAGCGCGGCAGGGTCGGCCTGAGACCCCGAGATTCCCAGCCCCGCTTACGTACTGCAGACGAACTGTGTCAGAAACAGCGTCCCGTCCGCACTGTGGATATCGACGCCGGTCAGTCGGTAGCTCGCGCGGAGTGGCGTGTCGTCACTGCCGAGCGAGTCGGCCAGTCCCGCGCCGGCCGTCTCGGCGTTCTCGACCGACGGTCGTGAGAGCGACACGACCGCGGCCCCCGAGCAGTCACCGGGCAGCAGACCCCTGAGTTCGCCCTCTCCGGGCAGACTCCCGCTGGCGAGTTCTGCTTTCACCAGTCGCTGGTTGTAGTAGCGGGCCACCGCGTCGAGGCGACTGCGCCTGTCCAGCGGGTCGGTGCCGCCGTCGGCCCGGCGGGTGTCGAGCGCGTCGAGGTACTCCCCCTCGATGTCCGCCAGCGAGACGCCACCTGCGGTCACTGTCCCGTTGCCGGGCACCTCGTCGACGCCGGGGACAGAGTCGTCCGGGAACCCGGGCAGGTCCACGACGCCGCCGGCACCCAGGACCAGCAGGGTAGCGAGTCCGAGCACCACGCCGAGTGCGGCGAGATACTTTGGCGTGACCAGGTCGCGGTAGCCCGGCACGGTCAACTCGTCATCGGAGACGCGTCGCTGCTCGCGTTCGAGGGTTGCGTTGCCACAGCGACTGCAGGGTGGTGCGTTCTTCGTGTGTTCGCGGCCACAGGCGGAACAGACCCACAGGGTAGTGCTGTCGGCGCTGACAGTCTCGTAGTCGCCACTCCCCGGGCGCTCGGTCAGGTTCGACTCGTCGACGCGCTTCTCGCGGCGCTCCAGGGTGGCGTTGTTGCAGCGACTGCAGGGCGGCGAGTTCTTCGGGTGCTCGCGGCCACAGGCGGTACACTCCCAGACGGTGGTGGTGTCGGGGTCGCTGTCCGCGAGGTCGGTCCGCTGGACGACCGCCCGCTCGAAGGAGCCGTGCCCGCAGTTGTCACAGGGCGGGTCGTCCTCGTCGTGGGGCTTGCCACACCACTCACACCGCCACTCCATCGCACGAAGGTAGCCGATTCCGGTGCAAAAGGCTGCCGTTGTCGGGTTCCGGCGCGCCGTCGGGTCAGCACACCGGCGGTCAGGGTCACCACCGGTGGCACAGAGAGCACAGCGCGTCGGGGGAGGGGACCGACGATGGCATCGCCGGGTGGACATCCGGTCAGTTTTTGGGTCACCGTCCCTCAACAGGTGTATGGAACTGTTCGCGGTCGACGGACTCCCGGAGGTCGGTCCGGGCGACGACCTCGCGGCGATGATCACAGACAGGGTCACGCTCCGGCCCGACGATGTCGTCTGTGTGGCGAGCACGGTCGTCTCGAAGGCGGAGGGCAGACAGGCCGACCTGTCGGCGTTCCCGGCGGGCGAGCGGGCCCGCGATATCGCCCGGCGCATCGGTGACCTGGCCGGCGAGGAGAAAGACCCCCGGTTCGCGCAGGCGGTCATCGAGGAGAGCGAGGAACTGCTGCTCTCGTACCCGTTCATGCTCACCGTCACCCGGTTCGGGCACGTCGGCGTCAACGCTGGTATCGACCGGTCGAACGTCCCCGGCGCAGACATGCTCTTGCTCCCCGAGGACCCGACAGCGAGCGCCGAGCGCCTGCACGAGCAACTCGGTGCCCGTGTCGTCGTGACCGACACGTCCGGCCGGCCGTTCCGGTACGGACAGCGCGGTGTCGCGATCGGCTGGGCCGGCACCCCGGCGGCCCGTGACTGGCGGGGGGAACACGACCGCTCCGGGCGGGAACTGCACGCCACCGTCCAGGCCGTCGTCGACGAACTCGCGGCGGGGGCGAACCTCCTGACCGGCGAGGGGGCCGGCGGCACGCCGGTCGCGGTGGTCCGTGGCTGGGAGTTCGGCGACCACGACGGCAGCGACGACCTCTTCCGGACCAGCGAGGACGACATCGTGCGCGCGGCACTGCGGGAGTACGAGGTGGCCTGAGATGCTCGGAATCGAACTCGCCCCGGAGATGCCGGCGGCACGGGTCGGAGAGATCGCAGTCACCGCGGAGCGCGAGGGGTTCGACGCGGTGCTGGCCAGTCACCACTACAACAACCGCGACGAGTTCGTCTCGCTGGCCGTCGCCGCACAGCGCACGACCGACATCCTGCTGGGCCCGGGGATCGCAAACCCCTACGAGACCCACCCCGTGACCCTCGCCTCGCGAATGGCGACACTCGACGAACTCGCGGACGGGCGCGGACTGTTCGGCCTCGGTCCGGGCGACCGCTCGACAATCGACAACCTCGGCTACGACCACGACAGCGCGCTCCGGCGCGTGCTGGAGACGATGCGGGTCGCCCGCCGACTCTGGGCCGGCGAGCGTGTCGACCACGACGGCACGTTCGTCGCGGACGACGCCGGACTCAACTACGACGCCCGCCGGATACCGACCTACGTCGGCGCACAGGGCCCACACATGACGCGGATGGCCGCGAAACACGCCGACGGCGTGCTCTACAACGGCTCACACCCGCGAGACATCGCCTGGGCCGGTGACCGCGTCGCCGAGGGCCGTGCCGACCGGCCGGACGACAGCGGCCCGTTCGACTTCGCGGCGTACGCGAGTGTCAGCGCCGCCGCGGACGCCGACAGCGCCCGGGACGCCGCCCGCCCACCCGTCGCGTTTATCGCCGCCGGCGCACCGCCGCCCGTGCTCGACCGTCACGACATCGACCACGACCGGGCCGACCGCATCGGCGATGCTATCGCCGCCGGGTCGTTCAGCGAGGCGTTCGAGACCGTCTCCGAACAGATGATCGACTCCTTCTGCATCGCGGGCACCCCGGAGACGGTGCGCGAGCGGGTCGAGCAACTGCTGGAGACGGCAGACAGCGTGGTTCTCGGCTCGCCGCTCGGACCCGATATCGAGACGGCGCTGGAGCTTACGGGTGGCGCTCTCCGATAGCGTCGGGAACCACCAGTTCGGCCGCCGCCCCAGCGACCAGCACACCAAGCACGAGTAGCGGTGCGCCAACGAGCACCGCACCCATCGCGACCAGGAACGCCTCGACGGGTCCCTGCGCGGCCACGTCGGCGAACTCCTTTCGCGGTGCGTGAACCAGCGCGTCGACGACGTCCGAGACGATGCCCATACCCGACCTTCGACGACAATTACTTTACTGTTCGGCCTCGCCACCCGGTATCACCGCGCACCCGACGCGGGTGACCGGTTCGACACCCGCGTGCGGTCAGGGCCGTTCGGTCAGTCCGAGACCGGGGGCCTGTGGCACCTCGATAGCGCCGTCGGACACCGGGGCAGGGTCGGGGGCAAGGTCGCGGACGATGCGGTCACCGGTCGCCAGTCCGCAGGGGCGCACCCCGGGGATACTCGCGGCGACGTGGACGGCGGCGGTTCGCGCGACGACGGCGTCGATCGTCGTCGAGACGACCGGTTCGACACCGGCCTCCCGGCACAGTCGCGCGGCACGCACCGCGAGGTCGGGACCGCCGACCACCATCGGCTTGAGCACGAGCAGGTCAGCCGCCCCCGCGCCGAGCACCGTCTCGACACCGTAGGCGGCGAGCGATTCGTCGAGCGCGATGTCGACACCTCTGTCGCGCAGGCTCTCGGTTGCCTCGAGGTTGGCCGTCGAGAGGGGTTGCTCGACGTAGGACACGTCGAGCGCGGCGAGCGCGTCGACCGCCTCGCGTGCCTCCTCGGGAGTCCACGCGCCGTTGGCGTCGACCCGGAGGGTGATATCCCCGACAGCGTCGCGAACGGCACGCACCCGCTCGATGTCCGTCTCAACGTCGCGGGTTCCGACCTTGAGTTTGAGGCAGTCGAACCCCGCCGCGACGGCCGTTCTGGCGCGGGCGGCGACATCGTCGGGCGCGCTCGTCGACCCGAGCGTGGCGTTGAGTGGCACACGCCCGACCGGGTCGGCTCCTCCGGTCGGTCCGGTGCCGTTCGGGGCGGGAACGGAGCCGAGCGTGCGGTACAGGGGTTCGTCCGCGGCCAGCGCGCGGGCCTCGGCGAGAGCGAGCGAGAGTCCGTGGCGGGCCGCGGGTGCGTCGAGTTTCCCGAGTGCGACCCCCCAGTCCAGTTCCCCGGCGACGGCCGTCGCGCGGTCGAGTGCCCGGCGACACTCGTCGGGTGACTCGGTCCACCCGGTCAGCGGCGTGGCCTCGCCGAGTCCCGTGGTCCCCGCGTGGTCGAGTGCCACGAGAAAGCCCTCGCGCTCGCGGATGGTCCCCTGTGCCGTCGCCAGCGGCGGGTCCAGCGCCACGCCGAACTCGTCGACCCGCATCAGACCACCTCCGGAACCGCGAACCCGAGCGCGAAGAGGAGCGCGTACAGCGCGAGCAGTTGTCCCGTCCGCTCGAGTGCCGGGTTGAGCGCGTCGCCGTCGGTCCGGGTGAGCACGGTCCGTGCGACGACGGCCGCGAGCGGCACCGTCAGGAGCGGGGCGAGCACGAGCGGGTGGGAGCCGCGCAACAGCACCACGGGCGGAACGGTGTACGCCAGCACGAGCAGTCCAACGTACTCCAGCCGGGAGAGCCGGTAGCCGAGGGTGACCGCCAGCGTCCGCTTGCCGGCCTGGCGGTCGCTCTCCAGGTCACGGACGTTGTTGACCACCAGGATACCCGTGGCGAGGGCACCGACGGCCACACCGGCGAGCACGGCGTCGACGGCGACCGTACCCGCGGGAACCCCCAGCGGCAGCGGGCCTGGCTTGACTGTCGTGACCGCCTGCACGTAGTAGGTCCCGGTGACCGCGACCAGTCCGAAGAAGACGAACACGAACAGGTCACCGAGTCCGTAGTAGCCGTACGGGTACGGGCCGCCGGTGTAGAGGATGCCGGCGGCGATACTCGCGAGTCCGATGACCACCACGGGGAGCCCACCGACGTAGACGAGCGTGGTCCCGACGAGCAGTGCCAGTCCGAAGGTGAGGGCGGTGGCACGTCGCACCTGTGCCGGTTCGATGAGACCGCCGGCGGTGACCCGGGTGAACCCCTCGCGGTCGGGGGTGTCGGTTCCCTTTATCGCGTCGAAATAGTCGTTGGCGAGGTTCGTCCCGACCTGAATCAGCAGCGCACCGACCAGCGCCGCGACTGCCGGCAACGGGGCGAAGACGCCGTCGGCAACCGCCAGTCCGACGCCGAGCACCACGGGCGCGGCACCGGCGGGGAGTGTCTGCGGCCGGGCGGCCATCAGCCACGCTCGCCGTCTGGGTGCGGTTGCCGTCATCGGTCTCACCTACGAAAGGGAGACTCAAAGCGACTGCGGTCCGGGGACGGCGACACCAACCCGAACCGGTCGACGGGTCAGACGGTGACCGTCACCGTCGCCGGCGCGTCCTGACGGGCGGCGAGTGTCGCCTCGGCCTCGTAGGTTCCCGCCGGCGGGTCACTCCAGGTGTACGTTCGGGCCAGTGTCTCCCCGGGTGCCAGTTGCTCGCTGGTGAGCGCCTGCGTGAACATCCGGCCCGCGCTCCAGCGCCAGACCTCGTCGCCGGAGTCGACATCGGTGACCGCAACGTCGGCCTGCTTGCCCGACCGGAAGTTCAACTCCACCGGATTCGACCCCTCGTTTGTCACCTCGAACCTGAACGTCACGTCCCCGTCGACTGTCGCGTCGAGTGTACCGTGCAGTGACATCACCTGCCGGTACGATACGGCGGGGCTTGGGTCTGACGACCCGACCCGGACGGCCAGTCTCCGTCTCACCCCCGAATCGTGGTTCGCGTACACGTCTGCACAGCAGTCTCAGCGAGGTGGTTCGACCGGGTCGCCGGGGTAGGCCCGCTCCCCCGCCCTGACGGGGACGTCGAGCCAGTTCTCCATCGGTATCAGCGGGCACTCGTAGGCCTCGTTGTACGCACAGGTCGGGTTGTACGCCTCGTTGAAATCGAGCACCCACCGACCGTCCGCCGCCTGGTGACTGTCCGGTTCGAGGTCCAGATAGCGGCCGGCCCCGTAGGTTTCCTCGTCGTTTGTCTCGTCGCGAAAGGGCACCCAGAACCGCTCCTCGTCGGGACCCGCCCGGAACGCCTGCAGTGTCTGCCCCTCGCCGGCGAGTTCGAACTGGAACTCCCCCCAGCGGAGGTACTCCTGCTGTCCGCCCGCGGACGTCTCGACGGTCACCCTCTCCACCTCCTCGTGCTCCCGCAAGGCGAGTTCGAACCGGTAGGACCTGTCGACCGGGTAGTACTCCAGACCGGCGAACTGCTCCGACGGCACCGGCGAGTGCGGGTGCTCCCCGAAGTACTCCTCGCGACTCTCGCGCTGTCTCTCGAGTCGCCGCTCGTAGTCGCCTCTCATACGCTCCCGTACGGCCCGCAGCCTCATATCGATTTGTATTCGAATTGCAATACTGCGCACACGGCACCGTCCGGGGGTGTCTGCCGTCCGCGCGTCGGGACAGGACGAAAGTGGACCGTCACCCGCGTTGCGTGTCCGGACGCCGACCGGTGTCAGTCTCCGGGGGTATCGGAGCGGGCGACACGGTCCGGCCAGTCGTCTCGCTCACCGTCGACAGGTCGCGCGCGGTCCGCTCTCGGGGTCACCGGCGATAGCGTTGTCTCTCGCGCACAACGCCGGCGGCAAACGTCGGTCTTTAGTTTAGGAAGTCACTAGGTGTACTACGATGGCTCGCTACCACATCGAGACGTACGGGTGCAGCGCCAACCGCGGTGAGAGCCGCGAGATAGAGCGGGCGCTGCGCGACGGCGGCCACCACCCGGTATCGGAGCCGGCGGCGGCCGACGTGGCGATTCTCAACACCTGTACAGTCGTAGAGACCACCGAGCACCGGATGCTCAGGCGGGCCAGGAAACTCGACGAGGAGACACCGGCCGACCTGGTCATCACGGGGTGTATGGCGCTCGCGCAGGGTGACCAGTTCCAGGAGGCCGGCATCGACGCCGAGATACTCCACTGGGACGAGGTGCCGGACCACGTCCGCAACGGCGAGTGTCCGACGACGACGCCCGGGACCGACCCCATCGTGGACGGTGTCGTCGGGATTCTCCCCATCGCACGGGGCTGTATGAGCGACTGCTCGTACTGCATCACGAAGCAGGCGACCGGCAAGATCGACTCGCCGCCGGTGGAGACGAACCTGGAGAAGGCCCGGGCGCTGGTCCACGCCGGGGCGAAGGAACTCCGCATCACCGGACAGGACACCGGTGTCTACGGCTGGGACGACGGTGAGCGGAAGTTACACGTCCTGCTGGAGCGCATCTGCGAGGAGGTAGACGGCGAGTTCCGCATCCGTGTCGGGATGGCGAACCCGAAGGGTGTCCACGGCATCCGCGAGGAACTCGCCGCCGTGTTCGCCGAGCACGACCAGATATACAACTTCCTGCACATCCCGGTCCAGTCGGGGAGCAACGACGTGCTCGCGGAGA